>JBDHKT010000257.1:0-4000 GCA_039586255.1 Gemmatimonadota bacterium
CGAAGACCTGGGCGCGGCCGACGCCGGGCAGTGACTGCAAGCGCGACTTGACGATCCGGTCGCCGATATCCGATAGCTGCAGCAGATCGTAGTTCTCCGCGGTGAGCGCTAGCCAGAAGAACGGCTGGGCGTCCGCGTCCTGTTTCGTGACGACCGGCTCCTCGATCTCCTGGGGCAGCCGGCCGCGCACGCGCGAGACCTTGTCGCGCACGTCCTGCGCCGAGGCCTCGACGTCGCGGTCGAGGGTGAACTCCAGAGTGATGTTGCTCACCTGCTCGGCGCTCGAACTGGTCAGCGTGCGCAGGCCCGGGATCGTGCTGAGCTCCTCCTCCAGGATGTCGGTGACCGTCGACTCGATCACCCGGGGGTTAGCACCCCGCAGGACGGTCGTGACCGAGACGATCGGTGCGTCGACATCCGGGAATTCTCGCACGGGCAGGCGGAAGTAGCCGATCCCCCCGAAGAGGATCAGTGCAAGGCTCATCATCGCGGCCAGCACCGGCCGCCGAATGGCGGTGTCCGAGAGTTTCAAGTCAGCCTCACCGGGTTGTCGGGTCTCGACCCACTAACGCTTCGGCCCACGATTCGTTTCAGGGTTCAGCAGGCGCCGCGCCCTGCCCTTCCGGCCCGGGGCCGGGCATTCCCGCACCGGCCCAAGCATTACCGTACCTGTTGAGAGCCCAGAAAGATGCACGGTTGCGGGCCGCAGGGAACCCCCGGCCCCGGGACCTATTGTTGCGAAGAGGGCGCCGGCATGCGACGATGGTGGCGAGGAGGAGGCATGGTTGCTGACGCGGTAAGGCTGGACAAGTGGCTGTGGGCTGCACGCTTCTTCAAGACGCGCTCGCTAGCCGCCAAGGCGGTAAGCGGCGGCAAAGTGCAGGTGAACGGCCGACGCGCCAAGCGCGCCTCCAACCTGCACGTCGGCGACAGGGTGCGCGTGCGCAAGAGGCCCCACGAGTACCAGCTGGTCGTGCGGCGACTGTCGGAGCGGCGCGGGCCGGCCAGCGAGGCGGCGACCCTCTACGACGAGACACCAGAGAGCATCCAGGCGCGTGAGAGTCTCAAAGCACAGCGAAAGGCTGCGCCCCAATACTCGTTCCGCGAGGGTGGCAGGCCGAGAAAGAAGGAGAGGCGACAGCTGGAGCGATTGAAGCGCAATGGCGAGGACTGATCTGCGGTAAGAAGAGCAAAGAAATGGGGCCGGTTCAACCCGGCCCCATCACATTGCGGAGTTAGTGGTAGGGTTTCAAGTGGGATAACTGTCCAGTGCCACCTGGACAGGAAGGAAATCTATTTTGAGTCCTATATTCACGTTTCCTCTTGTATACCTTACGTCGTTTTCGGTCGCCCGGTTTCAGCGCCCCTCTCACCTTATTGGACGCTGCGAATCGCCGCAGGGTTGCAGGCTGGTTCCTTCGGGAATCTTTACACCTCTAGAAACGCAGCGGCCGCCAGATTAGTTTCCCATATTGACACACCGAGGGTGCCTTATGTCATCAAGGATGGATTTCCAGCTGGATCGTACCGTAGAGGTCCTCAGGTCGACACCGGCCACGCTCCGCGCCTTATTGGGCGACGTCTCCGATCCCTGGATCAGGTGCGATGAAGGGCCCGACACCTGGAGCCCCTACGACATCGTCGGACACCTGATCCACGGCGAGAAGACCGACTGGATCGGTCGCATGCGTATCATCCTCGAAGAAGGCGAGTTGCGGACGTTCACACCATTCGACCGCTCCGCCCAGTTTAAGGACAGTCAAGGCAAAACGCTGGCTGGACTGCTCGACACATTCGAGGCAATGCGTGAAGAGAACCTGCGGACTCTCGAAGGCATGAACCTGACGCCGGAGCAGATGGAGTTGACGGGAACTCACCCCGAACTGGGCCAGGTAACGCTGCGGCAGCTGCTGGCGACCTGGACCGTGCACGACCTCGGTCACATCGCCCAGATCACCCGCGTCATGGCGAAGGGCTACACGGACCAGGTCGGGCCCTGGGGCGCCTACCTGTCGGTCCTGAAGGATCGGAGCTAGCTCCGCTCGTATTTCCCGACGAGCTGGCCTTCGTCCAGCACGTGACCCTTGATCGCACTGAGCAAGTCCGCCTTCGTCGCCCCCGCCGGTAACCCGGGCTCGATATCCAGCGCGTACATCTTGAAGATGTAGCGGTGCGCGCCCCCGGGCGGCGGACAGGGTCCACCGTAGCCGAGGCGCCGGAAATCGTTCAGACCTTGCTTGGCGCCGTCAGGCGTGATCTCCGTAGGCGGAATTCCCTCAGGCAACTCCGAGAACGCAGCCGGGACGTCGTAGAGCACCCAGTGCACCCACGTCCCGACCGGCGCGTCCGGATCGTCGCAGATCAGGGCCAGGCTCTTCGCCTCCGCCGGCACGTTCGCCCACTTGATCGCCGGCGAGACGTCCTCACCCTGACAGGTGTGGCGGACCGGGATGAACCCGCCGTCCTCGAAGGCGGTGCTCGTGACCTCGATAGGCATGGCAACCTCCTGCAGCAGAGCTTCGCCTTCCAAGTAAAGGCCGCCGAGGTACGAGCGCAAGAAACTCTAATGGCTCGCTACCGAACGATAGCCGCCAGCAGATCAACGGCATCTTGGAAGCCGGGTCACCATGCGCGGACGACGACGGGGTGGCACCGAAGATTTCGGCACCACCCCGGCCAGGCTCGGTTCTTCTGATCGCCTCAGTTGCCGCCGACCTCCAAGGCCTCGCTAAGGTCCACCAGCCACAGCGAGCTCCCGCGCGAGGTTCGACTGCCGTACGCGATATGGCGACCATCCGGCGACAGTACGAAGTTCCACAGGTCGTTCGGGTCGTCCGCGGTCAGCGCTACTGGGCTCTGGGCCGGATCCACCGGCATGAGCCACACGTTGCCGTCCGCGCCGTTGGCCAGGATCCCACGGCTGTCCGGGAGCCAGACGTTGTTCCAGTAAGAACCCATCGGCTCCCCGACGTGCCTGGGTCCGCCGACGAGCTCGCCCGCTGGCGAGACCGCAATGTACATCACCCTCGCACGCACATGGGCGGTCTCTGTACCGTCTCCGTAATAATGCGACGCAGCGATCCAGCGGCCGTTCGGGGACCACATCAGCCGGCCCAGCCACCCACCCAGGCGAATCAGCTCGCGAGCCTCACTCTGCCCCGCGCGCGCCGAATAGAGCCAAGTCTCGCCTGCCTGAGGCTGCTCGGTAGAATGCTCGGCGAAAACGATCCTGTCGCCGTGAACGCTGACCTGGCCAGGTACGTCCCGCCCGAATGACCACACGACTCGTGAAGGGCCCTCGGGAGGCGACGCATGAAGCTCGTATACGTCGCCCCTCTTCTCAGTGTAGACAAACTCCTCCCCGTCCCGGAAATCGGTGCCTCCGCGCCCCGTTACATCCGTCAAGTGAAATGCGCCGGATAGCTCCCAGGTGCGCCCATCCGCGAGGCGCAACACCTTGAGCGCTGACGGCCCTGCCTCCGGGTCGCCCGTGGCGTAGAGCATGTGGCGACCATCGGACGAGAAGACCGGCGTAAAGTCCGGGTTCCAGCCGCGCTCGCCGAGGTCGACCCGCCAGGCATCCTCGGGTAGCTGGAATTGACGCATCGGGCCGCCGCCCACCGGAGCGAGCAGCAGAACCTGCTCGCCATCCAGCGTGGTCCTGAACAACAGCCGCTGGCCATCGGGTAGCCACGCCAGCGGTTCATCGACGGCCCGGCCTTCGGTAAGTGGACGAGCCGGCCCACCGTCGACGGGCAGGATATGTATCGGTGCCACCTCATCGGACTTACTGTTCAGGAACGCCAGCTCTTCCTTGAGGAACCGACCTGGGGACATCCCCGCGGGTACTGAGAAGCGGGCCAGCGAGCGACCCTCAAGCGTCGCCAGATCCCAGAGCTCGGGCCCTGAGCGCGAGTTATCTTTGACCTCGCGAGCCACGTAGACGGTGTCGCGGAATACGAAAGATCTGGGATAGCCCAGCCCCCAAGACGACGTGTCG
>JBDHKT010000258.1:0-3997 GCA_039586255.1 Gemmatimonadota bacterium
GTGGCCCTGTTCGTGGTGGCGAGCGTGGGGACGGCGCTGGGCGCGGTGATCGGCGGCCTGACATTCAGCGGCGGCATCGGTGCCGTCACCTGGAAGCTGGCCGGCGCGTTCACCGGCACCTACACCGGCGGCAGTCTCAACTTTGCGGCGGTGGGACGCGGCCTCGCGATGCCGGCCTCGACCTTCTCCGCCGCGGCGGCCGCCGACGCCGTGACGACGGGGATCTGGCTGGGCATCGTGCTCATGGCGCCCGTGGTGCTGGCCCGGTTCGCGCGCGGCTCAGCAGCAGCAGATGCTGCCGCGCCGGCGGGTCCGGCCCCGAACGCCGCGGCCGGGGAGCCGGCCGAATCCGATCCGCACCCTTACTGGACCCGCGTGCCCGTATCGCTCTTCGACCTGGTGCTGCTGGCGGCGCTCGGCCTGGCTTTACTGGTCGCGGCACGCTGGCTGGCCCAGCAGATCGGTCTCGTGCCCGAGATCCTCTGGCTCACAACGATCACCCTCGTCCTCGCCCAGCTTCCCCGCGTCCGCCGACTGAGCGGGGCGGAGCAGCTGGGGAACCTCGGGCTGCACCTCTTTTTCGTGGTTATCGGGATCCGGTCGCTTTTCCGGGCGATGCTCCAGGTGGGCCCGGAGGTCTTCCTCTACACCCTCGTCGTCGTCGCCATTCATGGTATCTTTCTGTTCTTCGTCGGCCGCTTGCTGAGGGGGACGCTACCGATGATCGCCGTCGCATCGTCGGCAGCCATCGGCGGCCCCTCGACGGCCATGGCAGTCGCCGTCTCGCGCGGCTGGCCGGCGCTGGCACTGCCGGGCATAGCCGTAGGTCTGCTCGGCTACGCACTCGGAAACTACGCCGGGTTCGGCATCGCCTACCTGGTTCGCGCGATACTCGGAGGATGAACGTGACTGAGGAGAACGGGGGTACTTCGCTCCCCACGTCTCGGGTCGCAACCCGACCCGGGGCCAGCGGAATCGCCGAGCACCGCAGGCGCCTCTTCCAGCGGCACTTGGCTCTCTTCCTGGCGGTGAACGGCGGCCTGCTGGCCGCCGACTGGTTCACTTCGCCCGGCCTCCAGTGGGGCCACTTCCTGGTCGTCCCCTGGTTCCTCGTCTTCCTGCTCCACACCTCGGGGCTCAAGTCGCGAGGCTATTCCTTCGCCGAGCTCCTCATACCGCCGCGCAACCCGCCCGTCAGAGAGGTCTACACGGTCCCGCTGGACTACGAGCTCGTGCGCGCCCGCCAGCTGCGTGACGGCGTCGCCACCGCCGCCGCCGCACTGCGGGACAAGAGCCGGGAACTGTCGGAGTCGGCCATCGCCGCGGCCGACGAACTGCTCGCCGCCACGGAGGGCGTCGTCGAATCGGTGCGCGCCGCGAAGATCCGCAAGGACGAGCAGGCCCAAAAGCTGCTGCCCGAAGCGCAGGCCGCCCTCGAGGTGCTCGACACGCTACACCAGGATCTGATCAGGATGGAAGTGATGGAGGATCCGCCGGAGACCGCCGCGATCGAGCCCGTGCGGGAACGGGCCGCGGTGCTCAAGCAGCTCATGTAGTCCGGCCGCCGGCCGGTTACTTCCACGCCGCCGCCGCCTCTCCACCCCTCTGCCAGTGAGGCGCCCAGGCGAGCGCCACCAGATTGACTGCGATATCCTTTTTCTTGGGCCGCACGACTACGGTCTCGAGGTCCTCGAGCGCCGGATCGTATTTTTCGCGGATCCCCTCGGTCTCCGCCTCGAACTCGGCCTCCAGGTCCGCCAGTCTCCTTACGGTCGCCTCCACAGTCGCCCTGGCCCGATCCACGTCCTGCGCCTGCCTCATCGAGCGGCCCACACCGCGGGCGGCGGTCGTCGCACGGCCCACCGACGAGCGGCTGGCCGCCTTGCGACCCATCATGGCACCGAGCAGCGTCGCTCCGACCGAGATCGCCGTCTGCAGCTTCGCATCCTTCGCCTGCTCCGCCTCCCGCGCCACCGCCTGCTCCGCCCGCCGGATCCGCTCCTTCAGGGTCGCCAGTTTGGGTGCGTACTTCTTGCGCAGTTTCTCCAGCGCCTCGTCCCGCGCCTCGCGCGCCTTCTGGCTGAGGCGCAGCCGGAAGTCGTGCTCCGACTCGCCGGGCTGCGAGTACTCCTTCAACAGCAGGCTCTTGTAGAGCTCGAGCGTCCGGTTCCGGTACAGCCAGTCCTTGAACTCCTTCCTCCAGGCCGTGTAGCTGGTCTTCATGGTTGCAGCCCCGGGTAGTTCGCCAAAGCGAGCCGCGCCCCCCGGTGCGGCATCGAGGTCGCCGAGGTCCACATCGATCTCCATCGTGTCGGCCCAGTCGAGCGCGACGGCGGCGGTGCTCAGCGGCGTCAGCGTCACCAGCTCCTCCGACGCCTCCAGCTTGGTTTTGCGATCGACGAACTGCACGCGCCCCGCCGCCACGACCATCGGCTCGTAGACCAGCTCGTGCCCCGGCGCAGCGCTGCCGCGCAGCGGTACAAAATGCTGAGGGATGCTCGGCCCGAGCATCGGTTGCTCACTTCGCGGCGCCGCGGAAGCCGCCCGCACCGCGGGAGCACCGGCCGCCGCTTCCACCGCCTGCGTCCGCGCAGCGGCCTGCGCCCGGCGCGGATCCATCAACACCTTGATCTGGTCACGCGTCAGCGGGCCGCGCAGGTACGACATGACCCAGCGCGTCTCGAAGACGACCGGCTCGTCCTCGTGTACGTTGTTGAGCAGGAAGACGCGCTTGCCGAGCCCGGCCAGCGTCTCTTCCATCGCGCCGCGATCGAACCGCATGTCGCTCCCGGCGGCCACGCCCTCGAGTCCCTCCAGTACTCGGGCCTTGTCACGCTCCGTCTGCAGCCGACCGATGAACCAGGTACCGGTGTTCGAGAGACCTTTGTAGTCGAGATCGACGGGATTCTGCGTCGCGAGCACAACGCCCACCCCGTAGGCGCGACCCTGCTTGAGCAGCGTTAATAGCGGAGCTTTGGACGGCGGGTTCGCAACGGGCGGGAAGTAGCCGAAGATCTCGTCCATGTAGACGATCGCCCGCAGGCTCGTCGTACCGGACTGACCCCGCATCCATCCCAACACTTGGTTCAACAGCAGCGAGACGAAGAACATTCGTTCCGAATCGCCCAGGTGCGCGATGGAGAAGATCGCGATCCGCGGCTTGCCCTCCGGCGTGTAGAGCATGCGGTCGATCTCCAGCGGCTCGCCCTCCATCCAGGCGGCGAAGCCCGGTGCCGCCAGCAGGTTGTTGAGCGCCATCGCCAGCTTGAACCGCTCGCCCGCCGGGTAGAACGTCTCCAGGTCCAGCACGCCTACCTTATTCACGGTCGGCGTCTGGATCGCCCCGATCAGCGCCGCCAGGTCGAGGTCGCGGCCCTCGCGCCAGGCGGCGTCGAGGAGTGTCGACAGCAGAATGTGCTCGCGACTCTGGATCGGATCGGCATCCATGCCCAGCAGCCCCAGCAGGCTGGTCACCGTGGTGCCGACCCGGTCGCCCAGCAACTCGCGATCGTCCGCCAGCGCCTGTGGCGGCGCCGCGAACGAGGAGAGTATCGAGACCGGAAGCCCCGCCGTGCTGCCCGGCGTGTAGACGGCGAAGTCCGCCGACTCGCGTAGCCGCCGGATCCTGTCGCCGCTCTGACCCCAACCGGCCAGCCCCCTCTTCCACAGCTCCGCCTGCTGGCCGCCATACTCCTCGACGGACAACTCCTTCTTGCGGGCGTCGTCCTCGTTCACCCATGGCGTGAAGTCCTCGGGCCTGAGCTCGGGGAAGGTGAGTAACAGGTTTGGCAGGTCGCCCTTCGGATCGATGACGATGGCGGGGATGCCGTCGATCGCCGCCTCCTCGAGCAGGCCGATACAGAGCCCCGTCTTTCCGCTCCCGGTCATCCCCACGCACACCGCATGCGTGACGAGGTCCTTCGAGTCGTACAGCGTCAGTTCACCTTGGCGCCCCTTTTTCTCGGCCAGATCGTAGGCTCGGCCGAGATAGAAGGCG
>JBDHKT010000259.1:0-3995 GCA_039586255.1 Gemmatimonadota bacterium
GGTGATGGTCCGCCGCTGGAGAGACTGGAGGCGGCGGTCCGGGCGTTCTTCGGCTTTCTGTACGAGAGCCCGGAGCTGCCGCGTCTGATGGTTCAACAGTTGACGGGCTCGCGACCGATCTCGGAGAAGGTGCTCGGGATAATGCGTGGCAACATCGGTGTGATCGCGTCGCTGATCGAGGAGGGACAGAAGGATGGATCGATCCGGGCGGGCGATCCGCAGCTGATGGCGCTGAGCATCGGCTCGCAGCCGATCTGGCTCAGCCTCGCCCGGCGGGCCTTGCAGGCCGGCGTAGCCATCGATCAGGACGATCCCCAAACGCGTGCCCAGTTGGTGGAAAGCGTGGTTGGCTTCGTGCGCGCGGGTTTGGCAGCACATCCGGAGAGTGAGAGATGAGATGCACAGCAAGTAGAGGGTTGGCGCGCGCGCTTACGCTGGCCGGCCTCGCTGCGTTGGGCTTCGCCACGGCGGGTCGAGCTCAGGAAGCGGTCTGGCGCGACGGGCTGACGTTGAGCGAAGCCGTGATCTTGGCTCAGGAGACGCATCCCAGCATGGGCGCTGCGCGTGCCGGCGAGGATGCGGCGTCTGCGGCGCTGGGGCAGGCGAAGTCGAGGTGGTGGCCCCAACTCGGCAGCCAGGCCGGCGTGACGAGATACCAGGAGCCGATGATTGTAGCGCCAATCCATGGCTTCACCCAGGATCAGTTCGAGCGCATCGAGTTCCAGAGGACGCTGATTCAGGGCAACGCGTCGCTGGCCTGGACGGTCTTCGATGGCGGTGCGCGTGTGAACAGTATCAGAGGCGCGCGGGCAGGTGCCGCCGGCGCAGCAGCCGGGCGGGCTGCCACCGAGATGGTACTCACCGCTCAGGTCACACGCGCCTATCTGGGGGTGCTCACCGCCAGCGGTGTGCTGGATGCGCAAGGACAACGCATCGGCGCTTTGCAGGCCGAGCGTCGGCGCGTGGACCAGTTACTGACTGAAGGCCAGGCGGCGCAGGTGGAGCTCCTGCGAGTAGACGCGGCGCTTGCCGAGGCTGAGGCGCAGCAGGTGGCGACGCGCACGCGCCTCGACCTGGCGGAGCGCGAGTTGGCTCGGCTGGTCGGCGTCGCTCCCGGCGCGTCGCGCTTCGAGCGACTGTTTCCCGTCAGGCTGTCGGGCCGGGCGACTCCCGAGGATCGGGCCGTCCTGGCCGAGCGGGCCAAGGCGAACAACCCGGAGCTGGAGCGTTCGCGCCAGAACGTGCAGGCGGCAGAAGCGAGCCACCGGGTCGCCAAGGCCGCGTGGATCCCTGCCGTAAATCTTGGCGGTGCCTATCAACTTTTCAGCAGCGACGCCTGGAACACGGCGACCGAGTGGAACGTGGGGATCGCGGTCAGCTATCCGCTGTTCACCGGTGGTGCGCGCTCGAACGCTGTGGGCCGGGCGGGCGCGGAGGCGCGGTTGGCGCGTGAGGAGTCGCGGCTCGCCGAGCTTGGGGTCGAAGAGGGAGTGGACAGAGCGCTGAACGCGGCCCTCGAGACTCGGGCCTTGGTATCTGCGCTCAGGCGCGCGGTCCAGCTCCAGACGGAGGTGGCTCGGATCGAGCAACTGTCACTCGACGCCGGCGCCGGCACGCAAACCGATTACCTGCGAGCCGAGGCGGAGCTGGCTCGTGCACGGTCGCTACTGGTAGAAGCGGAGCATGCCGAGATCGCAGCTCGGGTGGAGCTGGCGAGGGTCGCGGGTGAGCTAACGACGGAATGGCTGAATAGAAACGTGGAGACCTCACCATGAGTAAGAGACGACGCGTCGTGATCGCGGTCGTCGTTCTGGTCGTGATCGCTGTGGCGCTCTGGTTCGGCGTTCTCAGAGACGATGACTCGGACGTCGTCGTCGCCTCGGGTACCGTGGAGGCTACCGAGGCGGACCTCGGCTTCCAGGCGCCCGGTCGAATCGAGCGGATCGCCGTGCTCGAGGGCGACAGGGTCGTGGGAGGCCAGGAGTTGGCCTGGCTGGATCGCATCGAGTTGCAGGCACGACGCCAGGCTGCCGAGGCGCAGGCGGATGCGGCTCGTGCAATGCTGACCGAGCTGGAGAGGGGCTTTCGCGCCGAGGAGATTGCCCAGGGGCGCGCTGCGCTGCGTGCCGCCGAGCAGCGGGTCAGCGACGCCAGGCGTGACCTGGAACGCGCGCGACGGCTGTTCGACGGTGGAGCGGTGAGCCAGCAGACGCTCGACCGCGCCGAGACCGTGCACGAGCTTGCGATGGCGGACCTCGAGAGCGTTCAGGAAGCGTTACAGATCCTGGAGACGGGACCGCGGCAGGAACGCATCGCCGCTCAACGCGCAGCCCTCGCCCAGGCCGAGGCGGCGGTGGCGCAGATCGATGCGACACTCGACTTCGCGGTCGTCCGTGCCCCGTTCGACGGCCTGATAACGGTGCGCCACCGAGAGCCCGGCGAAACGGTAGCCGCCGGCTTCCCGGTCTTGACGCTGATGAATCCGGACGACCGTTGGGTCCGCATCTACGTGCGTGCCGACGAGATAGGACGGATCAACATCGGGCATCCGGCGACGATCACCGGCGATGCTTATCCCGATCGCACTTACGAGGGTCGTGTCGTCTTCATTGCCAGCGAGGCCGAGTTCACGCCGCGTAACGTGCAGACCACCGAAGAGCGCGTGAAGCTGGTCTACCGGGTGAAGGTACAGATCGTCGGCGACCCCGGCTTCGATCTGAAGCCCGGGCTGGCGGCCGATGTGCGGCTGCAGACGGAGGAGAACTGACCGAAGATGGACCGGGCCGTTTGCCTCGACGGACTGACGCGCGACTTCGGTGAACTGCGCGCTGTGGACGGTCTCACGTTCGACATCGCGCCGGGCGAGCTCTTCGGCATCGTGGGACCCGACGGTGCCGGCAAGACAACCACCCTCCGCATGCTCGCCGGTGTGCTGCGTCCCAGCTCGGGCGATGCGAGCGTGGCGGGCGTCAGCATCGCTCGCGATCCGGAGGGCGTGAAGCACCATATCGCGTATATGTCGCAACGCTTCGGCCTCTACACCGACCTCACGGTCAGGGAGAACATCGAGTTCTACGCCGATCTCTATCAGGTCCCGCGCCCCGAGCGGCCACGGCGCCTCCAACGCCTCTACGCCTTCTCCGGCCTCGGTCCCTTCGAGGACCGACTGGCGGGCCAGCTCTCCGGCGGCATGAAGCAGAAGCTGGGACTTTGTGCCGCTCTCATTCACGAGCCCGACATCCTGCTTCTCGACGAGCCGACTTTCGGTGTGGATCCCATCTCGCGGCGCGATCTGTGGCTGATCATCCACGAGATGGTGGCGAGCGGTGTTACCGTAATCGTGTCCACGGCCTACCTGGACGAAGCGGAGCGCTGCGACCGCGTCGCTCTCTTTCACAAGGGAAGGGTGGTGGTCATCGAGCGGCCGGACGCGTTGCAGCGCCGGCTCAAGGATCAGGTGCTGGCCGCGCGAACCGGTGAACCACGCCGCGCCCGAGATCTGTTGAGGGGGCATCCCGCGGTGCGGCAGGCGGTCCTGTTCGGCGACATCGTCCACGTGACCCTCGCCGGGGGCGCCGCCGATTGGCCACGCGCTCGTGACCACCTCACGGCGCATGGGATCGCGGTGCTCGAGGAGAACCCGGTCGAGCCATCACTCGAGGACGTCTTCATCGACCTCGTACAGGGGCGCGAGGCGGAGAATGGCTGAGGCCGTTCAAGTCTCCCAACTCACCCGCAGGTTCGGCGACTTCACCGCCGTCGACCGCGTGAGCTTCGACGTCCACGAGGGAGAGATCTTCGGATTCCTCGGACCGAACGGCGCCGGCAAGACCACTACCATCAAGATGCTCACCGGGTTGCTTCGACCGACTTCCGGAGACGCGCGCGTCGCCGGGTTCGATGTGCTCAAGCAGATCGATAAGGTCAAACGCAGCATCGGCTACATGTCGCAGCTTTTCTCCCTCTACCCCGACCTGACTGTACTGGAGAACATC
>JBDHKT010000260.1:0-5024 GCA_039586255.1 Gemmatimonadota bacterium
GGCCAGCCAGATCTCCCGCAGCAGGCTCACACCCAGGTCGTCGACCAGTGAGAGGACGCTGTCGGCCGGGCCCTGTACGCGTGCCTCGGCCAGCTCGGCGCCACGCACTGAATAGAGCTCGGCCGATAGGCGCACCTCGGGCCCAACGGAGACGACGCTGCCCAGCAGAACCGAGCCGGCCTCGAGATCGCGACCTACGGCCAGCGAGCCTTCCAGGTCCAGGCTGCCGCCGACCGCCCGCTGCCGCCAGCGGTGCAGCACCGTGCGCGAGTCGATCGTGCGGATCGCGCCCACCGCATCGAGATTGGTGGAAAGAAGGTCGACCATCCCCTCGCCGAGTAGCTCCACGCCGGGGCCGGACGCGTTGAACGGCAGTACGGCAATGACCTGAGCGTCAGGCTCCACGGCGCCCAGGATGTTGGGGCGGATCCACCAGAAGAAGCCGCCGACGACCAACAGCAGTGCGGTGGCTGCGTAAGCGTAGCGGCGGCGGCGCCGTCGCAGCGGCGTCGACGCCTCGGGCGAATCGGTGGCGATCGTGCCCGCCGTCGCCCCAGACCGGGCCGTCCACCAGGCGAGCCCGACGACCGCCACGAACCCGACGGCGAGCACGATACCCAGCCCGCGGACGATCCGCTCGTCGGGCACGAAGATGTCGGCCACCTGGATTAGCGCCCAGCTGGCGCCGATGTAGACGGCCGCCGCCTGGACGGCGGGGTGTCGGCGCAGCTCGCGCCAGCGCGCTCCGAATCCTTGCGCTTCGCTCATCGAGGCTCCTCGACGTTCCGGTGAGGTCCTAGGAGTCTGGCTTCGCGCTGGGTGCCGGGTCAAGCCTCGCGCCTGGGAAACGGCCCCTCGGCCCGACTCGTAGTTAAGGGTGGGGCGGTTGCCGGGCGACCCCCGACCGGCGAATTATATTAGGGTGCGTGCGAGCCCCGGCCGAGAAGGCCAGACAACCATGCGTTTCTCGACGGACCGCGAAGAGCCCGGTCCCAGCCACTGGATCATTATCGACCCCCGGCCGCCGGGCTACATCGGGCAGGAGATCGTCGATCTCTCGCCGGGCGCCCTCGAGCTCCGGCACATCGCCCGCCAGCTCCGGACTTTCGCCGAGCAGCGGGCCAACTGGATCGACATCGCCGAGATCGAGCGCGACTGGAACCGCTGGCCCGGTGAGCGCCCGGACCACATCCGTGAACTGTCATTCGGTGTCCGGTTGATCTACGGCGTCGATTTCGATACGGAGACCGAGATCTTCGAGGGCAGGCCGGTCCGGCACCTGGCGGTTCACGGCACGAAGCGGCCGACGCCGGCGACGGTCGGCGAGATCGCTACGTACTTTTGGGGCCGCCGGGCCGCGCAGATGAGGATCGCGCAGTCCGGGCTGGCACACGTCGTTGTCGGGATGGACTGGGAGCAGCTGGACCCGCGCCAGTTGATGCAACTGCTCTAAAGCCGAGAGGAGTACTGAAGTGCTAGAACTGTTCGGAACCAGGCGAAGGTCGTTCGTCGAGCGGCTGGCCGACCGCTTCCTCGAGGCGGTCGAGAGTGTGACCGGCTCGGTCGAGCGAACCACGGAGCGCGCCGGCGAAGCGGCCGGCGAAGCTCGCCGTCGCACCGAGTCCCACTTTAGGGGGGCGAGCGAGCGGGCACGCAGCGGAGCCCGGCATCTGAGGGAGGCCGGCGAGCGGGCACGGGCCGGCGCCCGGGCGCGGCGCGACTCAGTCGCCGAGCGGGTCGAGTCCATCGGCCGGCGCGCTGCGGAGATCCGAGAGGAGCGCCGGCAGCATCGGCAGGAGCGTCGGGAGCGCAGGACACAGCGTCGCGCCTACCGGCGCGCCCGTCCACGGCGCATGTCACCGATGCAGCTCGACGTACGGCGCGATGACAAGATCGTGCTGCGCGGCAGGCGGCCGGTTAACCTGCGCACCGCGGACGGCAGCACGATCCGCTATCGCTACTACGACCGACCCGGCTTTTGGCTGCGCTTTTACCTGCAGCTCACGGGCCGGCAGGTCTGGCCTCGGCGGTAGACTAAGCTGAGCACGAAGGACGGAGCGGAGGAGAGGCGCAGGCCGACCGTTGTAGGCATACCGGTCGCTGCTATCCGATGGGGACTGATCGTCTTCGTCGGTGCCTCGGTACTGGGGTTCCTGCTCGCCTTCCTGTTCTCGGGGGACTGGGCCCAGGACCTCGCCAGCCTCCAGCGCTTCAACCCCGAGTGGTTCCTGCCCGCCGCCGGGCTCGCCATCGTCAGCTGGCTGGGCGGCGGCCTGCGCCTCAAGGCGCTGGTCGGCCCACACGACAGCCGCCTCTCCTACTTCAAGTGCGTTCAGATCAGTACCGCCAGCACGGCGATGTCGTATATCACGCCGTCTGGTACCGGCAGCGGCCCGGCGACCATCTACGGCCTGATGCGGCAGGGGCTGTCGTTCGGCCGCGCGGCGGCGATCAACGCCATGTCGTTTCTGTCGAACGTGATCTTCCTGTCGCTGGCGGGCCTGTTCGCCTGGGCGCTGGGTGCCGGCGGCAAGGTCGCCGACATCCGAATTCCGATCGCCAACCTGTCGGCGGGCGCGCTGTTCCAGTGGTCGGCCTGGGCTTTCGGCTTCGCGGTGGTGGTGATCGTCGTTCTGGCGTTGCTGCCGAACGTAGCGCGGGGCGTCATACGGAAACTCATGGGCTCCGGCCACCCGCGCGTCGAGCGTGTCCTCAACGGATTCGACGAGTTGCACGCCGGGATCGTCACCTACTGGGAATCGGGCAAGCTTCTGTTCGTAGCGGCGGTCTTGAGCGGGGTCCTCCACTTCGGCGCACGCTTCGTCCTCGGCTATGCCGTGCTCCGTGGCTTCGTCGCCGAGGCGCCGTTCATGGAGGTCATGCTGCTCCACATCATGCTCCAGTACCTCCTCTTCTTCATGCCGACGCCCAGCGGCGCCGGGATCGGCGAGCTGCTGACCGCCGCACTAATGGCGCCCTTCCTGACGCCCGGATTGATCCTGCCGTATACGGCGGTCTGGCGACTCTTCCTCAATTACGGGACCGTCGCCGTTGGAGGCGCGCAGATGATGGGGTGGTTGGGAAAAGATGGAGCACGCTGATCGGGGAGAGCTTGAGAAGTTCCAACTCTGAAGTCGTTCGGGAATTCTCAAATGTCGAACAAGGGATCCGTGCAACAGGGGAGGTAGGGAGGTATAGAGGTTCTTCCAGCTTCCCCACCTTCCCCACCTCCCCTGTTCCAATGCTCCCCGAATCGAGATTCGAGAATTCCCGACAGATTTCTAGAACTGGCAGTTCCGAGCTCGCGACTCTATGGAGCTAGTCGCCCTCGACTGGGCCATCATCGTCACCTACCTCGCCTTCGCCCTCGGGATAGGCTTCCTGTTCAGGGGGCGTGCCGGTCGGAGCCTCGCCGAATACTTCGTCTCCGGGCGCTCGTTGCCCTGGTGGCTCGCCGGCACGTCGATGGTGGCGACCACCTTTGCTGCCGACACGCCGCTGGCCGTTACCGGCCTCGTCGCCAGGCACGGACTGGCCGGGAACTGGTTCTGGTGGTCGTTCGCGCTGGGCGGCATGATCACCGTGTTCCTCTACGCGCGACTCTGGCGCCGGGCTGCCGTGCTGACCGACGTCGAGCTGGTCGAGCTCCGCTACGGCGGTAAGCCCGCAGCGTTTCTCCGCGGTTTCCGTGCCGTCTATATCGCTCTGTTGGTCAACTCGATCATCATCGGCTGGGTGACCGGTGCGATGGTCACGATCCTGCAACATACCGTGTTCGCGGGCACGGCCGTGGGACGGGGGAACGAGTGGCTGATGATCGTCGTGCTGCTCGCGATCGTCGGCGTCTACGCGACGCTGTCGGGGCTGTGGGGAGTCGTGGTGACCGACTTCTTCCAGTTCGCGATCGCCATGTTGGGATCCATTGCGTTGGCGGTCGTCGCGGTCGGGCATCTGGGCGGCGTTGACGCGATGCGGCTCCGAGTAGCCCCGAGTAGCCCAGAACTTCGGAGGCGGCGAACAGGCGTTCAGCTACCTGCCCGACTTCTTTGGGGCGGATCCCTGGATGCCGCTGAGCATCTTCCTGATCATGCTCTTCGTTCAGTGGTGGGCGTCCTGGTATCCAGGCGCCGAGCCAGGCGGCGGCGGCTACATCGTGCAGCGCATGGCCTCCGCCAGAGATGAGAAGCACTCGGTACTCGCCACGCTCTGGTTCCAGATCGCTCATTACTGCGTGCGGCCGTGGCCCTGGCTGCTCGTCGCGTTCGCCGCACTCGCGATGTACCCCGACCTCCGCACCGCCACCGACCCGGGCGCCGGCTTCCCCATGGTCATGCGCGACCTGGCGCCCGTCGGTCCGCCTTCATGTCGACGATCAGCACGCAGATGAACTGGGGCGCCTCGTATCTGGTGAACGACTTCTATAAGCGGTTCGTGCGGCGCGACGCGGAAGGGCGACACCTGACCCGCGTGTCGCGCTTGACCTCGCTGCTGATCCTGGCGATAGGGAGTGGCGCGGCCTACCTGATGCGGGACATCTCGGTCGACGAGGCGTGGAAGTTGCTCGCCGCGCTGGGCGCCGGTACTGGCGCCGTGTTCATGCTGCGCTGGTTCTGGTGGCGGATCAACGCCTGGTCCGAGATCGTGGCGATGGTTGCGTCGCTCGCCTTCTTCATCGTCGTCAGCCGGTTCGTCGAGAGCAACGAGTATCGCCTGGCGATCGTCGCCGGGCTGACGATCGCCGCCTGGCTCGCGGCCGGCTGGCGCCCGCTGGCGCGTCGCGCCCCGGAGGTCGAGCCCGATCGCCACATCCCGCTGCTCCTGCTGGCCGCCGTGCTCGCCGCCGGAATCGTCTACCTGACTCTGCCCGGCGTCGGCCTGCTCATATTTGGGAACTACACCGGAGCCGTTCTCTGTCTTCTGGGTGCAGCTGTATGCGCGGTTGGCGTGGCGCTCATGATGAGGCGCGTCGGATGGGGTCAGGATTAGGCTGAAGACCAGACATTCGACAGCGGACAGCCGACTAC
>JBDHKT010000261.1:0-3983 GCA_039586255.1 Gemmatimonadota bacterium
CGGAGGCCGTCAAACACTCCGACTGACAGGTCGAGCTGGGCCACGGGTACCGAGAACGAGCGTCTGCCGATGGGATCGGCTATGTCCTCTGGGTAATTGAGCAGGTCGGGGATCTCGGCCCAGCCAACGCTGATACGACCACCGGCGTTGAATCTCGGGATGAAGCGAAACTTCGTACCTATCGGGCTGGCCGTCCCGAGCACGGGGTTGCCGCCGGCCAGCACCATACCGAGCTCCGGCTGGAGAAGTTGAACAGAAACAACCAGGTCGTGGCACAGAAAGCGACCGTTAGTGCCCGGTGCGAAAGCTTCCTGGCACAGGTCGAATAGTCCCGGATCGAGCGCTTCCTGGCCGCCGACCGGCGCCGGGCTCATGAAAACCAGGGTAGAGGCCAACAGAGTCAGGGTGGCGCGCTTCATCGATTCGTCTCCTGCCTCCGGACACTCACATCTGCTCGGGCGCCTCGATGCCCAGAATCTCGAGCCCGTTCCGCAGTACGATTTCCGCCGCATGGGCGAGCAGGAGTCGGGCGCTTGTCACGGCCGGCTCCTGACCCAGGACGCGCAGCGACTCATCGCGTGTGCCCGCGTGGTACCAGCTGTTGAGCTGGTTGGCAAGCTCCTCGAGGTGGGCAACAACCCGGTGAGGTTCACGATTACGCGCCGCCGCCTCCACCACCTCTGGGAAGTCGAGGAGCGTCTTAATCATCTCAAAAGCGGCCAGCTCGACGATCGGTACGAGATCGACATCATGCTCGATCTTCTCCGGATCGATCCCGCCCCTGCGGTATACGCTCCGTAGGCGGGCGTGGGCGTACTGAACCTTGTAGACCGGGTTCTTCTCCGAACGCTCCTTGGCAAGATCGAGGTCGAACACCATCTGCTGCTGGGACCCGCGCTCGAGAAAGAAGTAGCGAGTCACATCAGTACCGACCTCATCGATCAGGTCACGTAGTGTTACGAACTCGCCCGCCCGCTTGCTGAACTTGACTTCCTCGCCGCCGCGCTCGACGCGCACCAGCTGCACGATCACGGCCTCGAAGAAGTCGGCGCCCATCCCCAGCGCCTCCACCGCCGCCTTCATGCGCGGTACGTATCCGTGATGGTCGGCGCCCCAAACATCGATGGCCATATTGAACCCACGGACCGCTTTATCGCGGTGGTAGGCGATGTCCGGCAGGAAATAGGTGTAGCTGCCGTCGCTCTTCACCAGTACACGGTCCTTGTCATCGCCGAACGAGCTGGTGCTGAGCCAACGGGCCCCTTCCCTCTCATAGAGCAGACCGCGACGATCGAGCTCGGCAAGTGTCGCATCGATCTGGCCCGAGTCGTAGACCGCGCTCTCCGTCCGGAACTCGTCGAAATCCACGCGGAAGGCCCGCATGTCATCCCGCTGTTCGACCTGCATGCGTTGGAGGACGAAGCCGCGCACCTCGCGGCGCTCCTCCGGGCCCCAGGCGCCGCCGAGACGCTCTCCGTGCACCGTCTGCAGATCGCGGGCAAGGTCGGTCACGTACTCGCCGTGATAGCCGCCCTCGGGTATCTCCGCGTCCTGACCGCAGAGCTGCCGGCAGCGGGCGTGGACCGAGTCGACGAGCTTCTCGATCTGGGCGCCTGCATCGTTGACGTAGAACTCGCGCTGAACTGAATGGCCGGTCCACTCGAGGAGCCGAGCGATCGCGTCGCCGATAGCGGCGCCACGACCGTGACCGACGTGGAGCGGGCCGGTGGGGTTCGCCGATACGAACTCGACGTTGACGGCGTGCCCGGCGCCCCAGTCTCCACGACCGTAGTCCCGGCCCGCCTTCGCGATCTCACGGATCCGCTGGCGCAGGTAGTCGCGGCTGAGAGTGAAGTTGATGAAACCGGGGCCGGCGATCTCCGCACTCTCTATCTCGAGGACGCTCAGATCGAGCCGCTCGATGAGTTCCTGTGCCAGCTCGCGGGGCTTTCGTTTCAGCCGCCCGGCCAGGACCATCGCCAGGTTGGTCGCCAGGTCGCCGTGCTCGACTACGGCGGGGCGTTCCAGCTTCGCCTCTACGGCGGCGTCGGCGCCCAGCGCAGCGGCGGCCACTTCGAGCGCTCGTGCTAGTTCGGGGTGACGCATCTACTTCGAGTCCTTCTTAGACTCGGATTTCTTCGCGCCGTTAGCGGCATCCGCCTTCCCGGACGACTCGACGCCGGACGAGCTATCCTTCGGCGTCTCTTTTTTCTCCGCTTCCTGGTAAGACTTGCTGCGGTAATCGGTTACATGGAAGCCCGACCCCTTGAACAGGAAGCCGGCACCACCGGAGATCAGACGCTCCGCGATGTTCTCACAGCGCGGGCACTCGACCCGCGAGGAGTCGGAGATCTTCTGGATCTTCTCGAACCGGTGCCCGCAGTTACCGCACTGGTACTCGTACGTCGGCATGCTACCTCAGGTGAGGTGACTCAAGTGACTACGCAGCAGAAAGTTATCCGAAGGGGCTATCGCCTTCAACTCGCCGTCCGATACTCGCCCCAGACCTGCCGCATTGACTCGCTGATCTCGCCCAGCGTGGCACGGGTCTTCACCGCCTCCACGATGAGGGGCAGCAGGTTCTCGGTGCCCGAGGCCGCCACCGACAGGCCCGCCAGGACGCGTTTGACGTCGTCCGGGTTGCGATCGCTGCGCAGCCTGGCCAGTCGCTCTCGCTGCCGCTTCTCGAGCTCCGGGAAGGCGGGACCCTCGATTCGCGGCTCGGCCTCCTCCTCGCGGTAGTCGTTGACGCCGACGACGACACGGTCTCCGCGCTCGATCTCGAGCTGGTAGGCGTAGGCGGCGTGCTGTATCTCGTCGACGATGTAGGAAATCGAGGAGGCGGCACCGCCCCGTCCTTCGATCTCGCGCAGGTAGCCCCGCGCCCGTTCTTCCAGCTGGGCGGTGAGCGTCTCGACGTAGTGACTCCCCGCCAGCGGGTCGGCGGTGCTGGCCGCTCCCGACTCGTTAGCGAGGATCTGCTGGGTTCGGAGGGCTAACTTCGCGGACTCGGCGCTGGGGAGCGCCAGCGCCTCGTCGAAGGCGTTGGTGTGAAGCGACTGTGTTCCGCCGAGTACAGCCGCCAGCGCCTGCATCGCTACGCGAACCACGTTGTTCAGCGGCTGCTGTGCCGTGAGGGTCGAGCCACCGGTCTGGGTGTGGAAGCGGAGCATGCATGCGCGGTCCGAGGCGCCGTAACGTTCGCGCATGAGCCGAGCCCAGAGGCGCCGCGCGGCGCGGAACTTGGCGACCTCCTCGAACAGATCGTTATGGGCGGCGAAGAAGAAGGAGAGGCGCGGCCCGAAGTCGTCGACGTTCAAGCCACGGCCGACCGCGCGCTCGACGTACTCGAGCCCATTGGCCAGGGTGAAGGCGATCTCCTGGACGGCGGTACAGCCAGCTTCGCGCATGTGGTAGCCGCTGATCGAGATGCTGTTCCAGCGCGGCAGCTCCCGGGCGCAGAAGTCGAAGATATCTGTAACCAGACGCAGGCTCGGCTCGACCGGGTAAATGTACGTGCCGCGAGCGATGAACTCCTTGAGGATGTCGTTCTGCACGGTTCCGGTCAGCGACTCGCGGTCGACGCCCCGCTCGTCGGCCAGGGCGACGTACATGGCGAGTAGGATCGCCGCCGTACCGTTGATGGTCATCGAGGTCGAGACCCTGCTCAGGTCGATCCCATCGAATAGAACCGCCAGGTCGTCGATCGTGTCGATGACTACGCCCACCCGCCCGACCTCGCCGTCCGCCATCGGGTGGTCCGAATCCATGCCCATCTGCGTCGGCAAGTCGAAGGCGACCGATAGGCCGGTCTGCCCGGAGTCGAGGAGAAAACGGAAGCGGCGATTGGTGTCTTCGGCGGTGCCAAAGCCGGCGTACTGCCGCATTGTCCACAGGCGGCCGCGGTACATGGTGTCGTAAACACCGCGAGTGAATGGATACTCGCCGGGCGCGCAGGGCTCTGAGGGACCGGCTTTCTCGAC
>JBDHKT010000262.1:0-9551 GCA_039586255.1 Gemmatimonadota bacterium
GGGTCGCGCCGGCGCGGTCGCGTTCGTTAGGCACTCGACCGCGAAGCAGTGGGATCCCGAGTGTCTCGATCGCACCGGGGCCGACGCTGACATTGCTGCCCGTACAACAGAACGGTCCCGACTGCACGCCGGGCCGGCCCTCGATGTGGAAGCGGCCGCGCGAGCGGTCGTACAGAATGGGAGGACGCGAGACGGTGGCTGCGCTCCTCACCCCCGGCAGCGCCTCGACCCGCTCGACCAGCTCGGAGTAGAAGGCCACCGCCTGCTCCGCGGTGTACTCCGAGGCCGGTAGTGAGAACTGAGCGACAAGCAGGTTCTCCTTACGGAAGCCCGGGTCTTCGTTCAACAGGCGCCAGAAGCTCTTGACGGTGAGTCCGGCGCCGACGACCAGCAGGACGGCGAGGGCGATCTCGGCGGCTACGAGGAACCGTCGGAAGCTGAGCCGCGCGCGACCGGCGCTCACCGATCGTCCGGCCTCATTGAGCATCTGTGAGAGATCGGCCGATGCGCCCCGGAACGCCGGGAGCAGGCCAAAGACCACCGTTGTCAGGAGGACAGCGGCGCCGACGAAGACCAGGACCCGGGCATCGAGCCCGACGTTCATCGCGCGAGGGATTGTGCCGGGCTGCAGCGCGAGGAGAACCTCGATACCCACGGCGGCGAACAGGAGGCCGAGGGCTCCCCCGAACAGGGCTAGCACCAGACTTTCGGTGAGCAGCTGCTGGAGCAGGCGGGTCGGTCGCGCGCCCAGCGCACCGCGTACCGCCAGCTCGCGGCGGCGGCCCTCGGCTCGAGCCAGGCACAAGTTGGCGACGTTGGCGCAGGCGATCAGCAGGAGAAAGCCCACAGCGGCCAGTAGCAGCAGCAGGGCCGGGCGGACATTGCCTACGTAGTCGTCCAGCAAGGGCATGAGAAACAGGCCGTGGCCGACGTGGTGGTCCGGATAGTCCACCGCCCAGCGTGCCATGAGCGTTTCGATCTCGACTTCGGCTTCCTCGAGGGTCACGCCGGGAGCGAGGCGGCCGATCATGTAGAACCAGTGACCGCCGCGCCAGGTGCGCGCCCTATCGAGGGGCAGCTGGGTCCAGAGTTGTGTGTTGGAAGTCGGGAACGCGAACCCATCGGGCATCACACCGACGATCTGCCCCACGCTGCCGTACTCCTCGACATCAACGCCGACGTCGAGGGTCTGTCCGATGATGGTCGAGTCACCACCGAACCGTCGCTGCCAGAAGTCGTAGCTCAGGACGAAGACCGGCTGGGGGTCTGCTCCATCGTCTGCCGAGATGAGCGTCCTCCCCAGCAGAGGCTGGACCCGCAGCGCGGAGAACATGCTCGATGAGACGTAGCCGGCGGTAACGATCTCCGGCTCGCCGTCCCCGGCGGTTATGGTCAGTGCCTCGGTGGACACGGCCGCCACGTTCGCCATCGTCCGATTCTGGTCCAGGTAGTCGAAGTACTCCGGCGAGCCCACCGCGTACTGCGGGAAGTCGTACCCGCTCTCCGGTCTGAAGTACGTAAAGATCGCTACGAGGTCCGCGGGCTCGTCGTAGGGCAACGGGTCCCAGAGCACGCCGTTGACGACGCTGAAGATGACGGTGTTCGCTCCGATCCCGATCGCCAGGGTCAGAACGGCGATGGCCGCGAACCCGGGCGACCTGGCGAGGTTTCGGATGGCGTAGCGGACGTCCTGCACGATCCTATTCATCAGCCTGACGCTCCCGAGGGTTGCAGGTCGGACGATCGTGCACGAGGAGTGATCCGTTCTGTTAGACGCGTGAGGCTGAGGGGGAGTTGCTGGCTTTTGATCGCGGGAAGCGAGAAGCACCCACGAGCGCCGGCGGGCGCTCGTGGGTGCGGAAGGGTGGTGACGCGGTTCGTCATCCGCCGCTGCGGTTCGGCCGCCGCCAGCGGACCGGTGGCGGCGGCTCGGGCTTGAGCTCGATCGCCTCTGTCTCCAGGAGCCGGAGCGCCTCCTGAACGGCGGCCTCGAGCTGGGGATCGCGCCCCTCGATGACGGGTCTGGGATCGTTGCGGACCTCGATGTCCGGGGCCACACCCTCGCCCTCCACCGCCCACTCACCGTTCGCGTCGATGAAGCCGCCGCGCGGTGCAACAAACCGGCCGCCGTCAATCAGCGGCGGTGTGTCCCAGGTCCCTACCAGGCCACCCCAGGTCCGGGTGCCGATCAGCGGGCCGACGTTCCTGAAGCGGAAGAGGTAGGGGAGCAGGTCGCCGCCCGAGCCGGCCCGCTCGTTGATGACCATCACCTTGGGGCCCCAGAGTCCGGCCATCGGCTGGGTGAATGGCTTCCGGTCGCCGGCCCGGGAGTTGAAGTAGCCCGTAAGCTCGCGGGCCAGAACCTCGACGATGTAGTCGGCGGCCGAGCCGCCACCGTTGTTCCGCTCGTCGATGACGGCTCCCTGGCGGTCCTGCTGGGCGAAGTACATGCGGTTGAAGTAGGTGTAGCCGCCGCGGCCGGTGTTGGGGAGATAGACGTAGGCCAGGCGGCCATCGCTCAACTCGTCCACCTTCTGCCGGTTGTGCTCCGGTGATGGCGATGGTCCTGCCCGCCGTCCCCTCGAGCAGCATGTAGGGGTTGGTGGGCGCCCGCAGCTCGCGGCCGTCGATCGCCAGCAGGTAGTCGCCTTCACCCACTTCCATGCCCGGCACGGCCAGCGGACCCTCGAGCTCCGGGGTCCAGTCCTCGCCGTCATAGATGCGGGTGATGCGATAGAAGCCGTCGGCCTCCTCCAGGTCGACACCCAGTAGCCCGGTGCGCGGGCTCGTCAGCTCGGGGTAGTCGCCACCCCCGACGAAGGAGTGTCCCACGGCGACCTCGCCGGAAAGCATGTCGAGCAGGTGGTTGAAGTCGGAGCGATGGTTCACGTCCTCCAGCCAGGGGCTGTACCACTCCCAGACTTCGTCCCAGGGCGCGCCGTGGACGTTGTCGACGTAGAGGAAGTCGCGCATGAAGCGCCAGCCGTCCCGGAGCATCTGGGCCCACTCGGCCCGCGGCTCCACCCGGATAACCATCCCGCTAAGCGAGAGATGCCCGTCGTTGCCTCGGGGTGGTGAGCCGCCGGCGTCGACGATGGACCAGCTGCTGCCCGACCGGTAGAGGAGCTTCTTCTGGTTGTGGGAGGCAGTGGCCTCGTTGATCCCCTCTAGGAACGTCTCCGCTTCCCGGTCCTCGAGCGCATAGCGCTGGAGGGTGAAGCCTCTCTCGTTGGGAACCACCTCGGCCACGAAGACGCGGCCCTCCGGCCCCTGGAGTAGGCCGAGGTAATTCCGTTGCTCTAGGCCCGGAGCGTCGATGATGCGACCGGCGATACCGTCGAAGTCGATGACGACCTCCGCGGTCTCGGCCTCGGAACCCTCATCGCCCGATCCCCGAGAGGACCGGTTCTCAGTCGAGTCGGCTTCCTCGTCCGCCTCCTCGTCGCTGGTGGGAAGGAAGGGAGAGGCCTCTTCCTCCTGGAGTAGGGCGAGATAGAGGGCCCGGGTCACCGGCCGGTCGTAGGAGGTCATGTCCAGCCACCCGGTGTTGAGGCCGTAGTCGGTGGAACCCAGGAAGTAGAGGTAACTGCCCGAAGCGTCCCATACCGGACTGATCGCGTCGGCCATCCCGTCGGTCAGCTGGTGCGTCTCACCGCTGCGGGTGTCGTAGACGAAGACGGCCCGCAGCTGGTTGTCCAGGCGGCGCGCGTAGGCGATCCAGCGCGAGTCGGGTGACCACACCGGGTTCATGGTGCGCTGCGGGTGCGCGTAGCGGTCGGTGTCGACGTGGGTCAGGTCGCCGCTGGCCAGGTCGACGATCAGTACCCGGTAGTCGGTGTCGGTGAAGGCCAGGCGCGTGCCGTCGGGCGACCAGGTGGGGACGAAGAAGAAGGTGGGGTCCGGGATCTCGATGCGCCGTGGGTTCGTGCCATCCTGATCCGCCACCATCAGGCCGTACTCACCACCCTCGTCGTTGAACCAGGCGATCTGCTCGCCGTCGGGAGACCAGACCGCGTGGCGGTCCGCCACCCCGGGGCTCTGGGTGATGTTCCGCCAGCTCCCGCTCTCCTCCGGTACGGTGAACAGGTCACCCCGGTACTCGAACAGGGCCCGCTTACCGGTCGGCGAAAGCCGGGCGTCGCGGAGCCCGTTCGCCGGCACCTCTTCCCAGCGCGGTCGGGCCCAGTTCAGATCCCTGGCTACCACGATCTCCAGCTGGCGCGTGGCACCGGTGGCGGGGTTCAGCTCGTGCAAATAGCCCCCCTGCTCGTAGACGACGACGCCGTGCCCGGCGCCGAGGCTCTTCACGTCGAAGTCGGCGTGGAAGGTGAGCTGCTTCTCCTCGCCGGTCCTCGGGTCCCAGGACCAGACGTTGCTCGCCCAGTCGCGCTCGGACATGTAGTAGACGACGCCGTCCATCCAGACCGGGGCCATCTGCCGCTCACCCTCCCAGGGCGGAGTGATGCGCTCCCAGCTTCGGGTCGAGACCACGCTCACCGGTTGGGCCTGGCCGCCCCGGTAGTTCCGCCACTCCGGATCCCAGTGGCCGATCTCCTGATAGGTCAGCCAGTCTCCGTCGGCGCTCATCTCACCGTGGTATGCCTGGGGCACGGCCAACGGCTTCGGCAGGCCGCCGCCCACCGGGACGGTATAGAAGCGCCAGAGTCGAGTCGGCCGAGCCTCCCGGCCGGATTGGAAGAGGACATCGCCGTCGGGGGTCCAGCCCTGGGCAACATCCGAACCCGGGTGCCATGTCAGACGCCGGGGCTCGCCACCCGTCGCCGGGACCACGAAGACATCGGTGTTGCCACCGTACTGGCCGGTGAAGGCGATCCAGCGGCCGTCGGGCGAGAAGGCCGGATCCGTCTCTGCCCCCTCTCCGGCGGTGAGGCGCAGGGCGTCCCCACCGTCGCGGTCCACCAACCAGAGGTCGTTGGCGTGGACGAAGACGATGTGGTCGGGGCCCACGTCGGGATCCCGCAGCAGGCGGGTGCCCTGGGCCGCTGCCTGCTGGTTAGCTCCGAGAAAGAGGATCAGCAGCGGGAATACGAGTCGCGTCAGGACTGAGCCGTGGTGAAAACGTGAAGCAACCATGCGCCGTTCTCCCTTAAGGGTGGACGTAGGCCTATATGCCCTGGATATCGAGGTTCGTGAGGCCGACCTGCCTTGCATGCTCGACGACCTCGTTGTATTCCGCGCGGGTCAATCGCCGGGCGATCTCAGGGTAGTCAAAGGCTCTGTACATCGGCCTGTACTGAGCCATGATGTTGACGTAGGTATCCTTCGGCAGGTTCCCCGCGATCCAGTCGATCACCTCTCGGGATCCACTGACGCTGTTCGGCATAACCAGGTGCCGGATCATCAGGCCCCGGTACATCAGGCCGTCCTCTGCCGGCTTCGCTACACCCACCTGGCGGTGCATCTCCAGCAGGCCCGCCTTCGTGATCTCCGGATATGTGTCCGCTCCCGAGGAGTACTTCGAGGCCATCACACTCTCCGCGTACTTGAAGTCGGGAAGGTAGATATCCACGATGCCGTCGAGCTTCCTCAGGATCTCGGCTCGCTCCCAGCCGCAGGTGTTATAGACCAACGGCAACCTCAATCCTCTGGAGGCAGCGATGTCGAGGGCCAGCACGATGTGGGGTGAGTAGTGGGTCGGCGTGACGATGTTGATGTTTGGCTGATCTCCCAGTTGATGCAGAAAACACAGCGCAGGTTGCAGTTGCTGAAGAAGACGGTCCCGGAACCGCCCCGCCCGACCAGCGGCCGCTCCTCCCCGTAGTGCGGGTCGTAGGCGGCGATGACGAGTTGCGATGTGCCCTGACAGAACCCTGCCTGCCCGTCGAGCCGCGCGGCACCGCATTCCCGGGGACAGAGCGAGCAGCTTTCCATGAGCTGCCAGAGCTCTTCTCCCCTGCGTCGCAGCTCGCCGCTCCTGTGCAGCCTCAGATAACCCGGCTCGAAGTCGGAATCGGCCTGGGATTCCGCCCTCGCGTTCTTCCGGCATGCAGCGTTGAGGAAGGGGAGGGTAGCACTCACCGTCGCGACTGCTGCGGAGACGATTGATCCGATGAACTTTCTTCTCGATTGCTTCTTCATCGGAAGTCCTCCTGTTAAACTCACTCGCCAAGCAGCCCGGAGAGCCAGTGCACGACGTTGAGGCAGAACTGGGCGTTCTGCGGGGCGGACGGATTGTTCATCCCCATGGGTACGCGCTGGGGCCCGGCCAGCTGCGCCGTGCACATCGCCGCCTCGCCGAGCACGACGGCGCGGCCCTGCCCGACCCGCACCGTGCCGCCCTGCAACCACCCGTCGACCGGGAAGGTCGGCATCTGCTCCGGTGGCACCTCCGGCAGGTTCCTCATCAGCGGTGCGCCGCCCCACGCGTCTGGACTCAGTATCAGCAGCGGCTCCATCTGGCTCGACGGGTAGAACGCGTGTCCGGTGAACGTAGTGACGGTACTGACCGCCTCACCCGGGTTCCGACCCTCGAGGATCGCGTGCTCACCCAGGCCGCCCGACTCGCCGATGCTCTCGATGAGGCCGTCGATTGGGACGCCGTAGAGCTCGGCGGCACGGCTGAACGCGTCTTCATCTAGCTCGCCGAACACTTCCATTCCCACATAGGCATCCAGCATATGAGCCCCGAGCAGAACCCCGAGGTCGCCGTTGGCGCCCGGCCATGGTGAGTGGTCGACGATCAACAGCAGCGACCCGCCCCCGAGAACCCAGTCGAGGAGTGCGGTGATCTCTTCACTATCGAATGCCGACGGGTGCGGGTAGGCCCAGTCCTCGACGTTGGCTTCCCCGGTCGCGTTCGAGATGACCAGGATGTCGCACTCGCCGAGCGACTCAGGCGCGAACACGTCGGTATTGGCCCGTACGCGGTACCCGTCGTCGCGCAGCAGCGTCCCGAAGGCCATGTAGCGATTATCCAGGGTGTGGAAGTTGTGGTGCGCGCCGTCGATACAGACCCGCGGGCCGGTGCCGGCGTCATACGCGGGCGCGGGCCCCGCATAGTGAAACGCGCTGTCCGCGACCTGCTGCGCGCTCGCGGCCGTCGCCGTCACCGCAAGAATCACCAAGAAGCTTGCGAGAGATCTCATGGTGGGACTCCTGCCTGTGGCCGTCGGCTGCCGGCCGCCGCAGGCCTCCGCCGCGGCGGAACCGACGCGTGATTGTTGCAGCGATAGCCACATGATATCTCACGCTAACACACCGGGCCAGCCTCAGTGGGGGTGTTTGCCTGTTCGTGTCACGCTACTCATCTTTCGATTCACAGCCACTTCTTCGTGCGGCATCTGCTGGGCGTCGAACCGCCGGCGGGATGCGAGATTGACGACTCGGAGAGCCATTAGGTCGGGGATGGGGATATACAACCAGCCGGGTAAGTGGGAGTGCGGACCATTCGCGCTGAAGCACGCCCTGCTGATGCGTGGTGTGCTCGCCTCGGAACGTGAGATAGCGAGGCTGGCCGGCACGAGCCCCGACGGAACCGATGAGAGACAACTCGAGCGCGCTGCCGGCCACTACGGTTGCGAGCTCCCGACGATCCGAAAGTCCAAACCCGACACGGCGCGAGATGAGCTCACCGGATACCTGCGCGGCGGAAACCCGTGCCTGCTCTGCATCAACGGATGGGATCACTGGGTCACGGCCGTGCACGAGGAGGCAGGGCAGTTCATCATCCTCGACAGCGAGAAGCCGGAAGCGATCGAAGTCGTCGACTGGCCGCGACTCCGCGAGCTCTGGGTCTATCACGACCAGGATGGGGACGGCGGAGCGGAGTCCCACACGCTCTACGACCTCCACCCACTGATCCCCAAACGTCGGGTCTCGAACCGGGCCCACTTCTCATTGGAGCGGGCGCACTACCTGCGTCAGCCCGAGAACAGCGGCCTGGCTCGGCTCTGGGACGTCTACGCCGAGGATCTCATCGCCATCTGCAGCGCTCAACGGTCCCAGGGCGGCCGGTCGCTCGCCCTCGGCGAATTCCTCCGCCGTCACACCGAGCTGTTACTGGACGAGCTGGCGAACTGGCATGGCCAGATCGACCGCCAGGCCGCCCATCAGGTGCTCGAGCGTATGCGCTTCGTCGCCGACACCTATGGACTCGTGATAAGCCAGAGCGCTGAGAAAAGCACGCTTGCGGCCCTCAGCGTGATCCTGGCGCTCTGGTCCGCCGGCGAGTTCGGGGTCGAGCCGCTCTTTCGCAAGGTGCCCGTCCGGAAGATTCGCTGAACCACCAGCCCTTGCCCGCCACCGGGGCATCCTGTATTCTTGATATTATCAAAAGAACGCCTTGTTCCTGCTCAGGTCCGTCGGCAAAGAGTTGGCTATGGCTTCTCCCAGAGACGTGAGAGAGCGCTTGCGGGATGTGGGACTGCGGGCCACGCGGCCCAGGGTCCTCGTGTACGAGGTGCTGCGAGAGGCCGGTGGTCACCGCTCGGTGGATGAGATAGTCGGTCTGATTCGAGAGCGTGGGCAGAGCGTGACTCGCATGTCGGTTTACAACGTGGTCTCGGACCTCCAAGCCGCCGGAATCGTGATGTGTGCGGACACGGGTCCTGGGCGTGCGCTCTACGAGGTCGGCGAGACCTGGCACCATCACTTCGTGTGTCGGGTGTGCGGGTCGATAGTGGACATCCCGTGTGTCACAGGTAAGAAGCGTTGTCTGGATTCCCCACCCGCGTTTGGGGGCACGGTTGAGGAGGCGCAGGTCGTCTTCCGAGGCGTCTGTGAGACCTGCGCGATAGAGACCTGAGAATTTGGAGGGAAGAAGATGGCAGGAAAGCAGAAGCAGAAGCCGGTGTTGACGACCGCCAACGGAGCGCCGATCGGGGAGCAGCAGGCGCTGACGGCCGGTGCCCGTGGTCCGTTACTAATGCAGGATGTCCAGCTGATCGAGCAGATGCAGCACTTCAACCGCGAGCGTATCCCCGAGCGTGTCGTGCATGCAAAGGGATCTGGCGCTTTTGGCACGTTCACCGTCACGCACGACATCACCCGTTACACGAAGGCGAAGTTCGTTTCAGAGGTCGGTAAGAAGACGGACGTCTTCCTGCGTTTCTCGACTGTCGCCGGCGAAAAGGGGGCGGCGGACGCTGAGCGCGACGTGCGGGGATTTGCGCTGAAGTTCTACACCGAAGAGGGCAACTGGGACATGGTGGGGAACAACACACCGGTGTTCTTCGTGCGGGATCCCTACAAGTTCCAGAACTTCATCCACACGCAGAAGCGTGACCCCAAGAGCAACCTTCGTGACATGGACATGCAGTGGGACTTCTGGTCGCTTTGTCCGGAGTCGCTGCACCAGGTCACAATCCTGTTCTCCGATCGCGGCATACCTGCCAGCTATCGGCACATGAACGGGTACGGGTCGCATACCTACTCGCTCATCAACTCCGAGGGCGAGCGCGTCTGGTGCAAGTTCCATTTCAAGACGAAGCAGGGCATCGAGTGCCACGACGACGACGATGCGGCGCGGATCATCGGTGAAGACCGTGAGTCGCACCAGCGCGACCTGTTCGATTCGATCGAGCGCGGTGACT
>JBDHKT010000263.1:0-3959 GCA_039586255.1 Gemmatimonadota bacterium
TCACCATGAGCCTGGAGACGAACACCCTCATGGTGACCCGAGTAATCGGGGGTGAGTGGGCGGAGCCGAGGGTGGCCAGCTTCTCGGGCCGGTACTTTGACTTCGAGCCGCTCTTCGTCCCAGCCGGGAACCGGATGTACTTCGGATCCGCACGGCCGTTTGAAGGATCCGGCGACCCCATCGACATGCATCAGTGGTACATCGAGAGGACCGAGACGGGTTGGTCCGAGCCGAAGCCTACGGAAAGCCCGTTCCGAGAGAGGTTCGTGATGTACCTGACGCATGCCGCGAATGGGAATGCCTATTTCACCGGGGATGACGGGATCTACGTGTCTCGGTTCGTGGACGGCACGTACCAGGACCCGGAACGGCTCGGCCAAAACATCAACTACCTTCCGTGGGCCGCCCATCCCTACGTGGCTCCCGACGAGAGCTACCTGGTCTACGACGCCCAGCCCGTAGAGGGGAATGCCGATCTGTTCGTCAGCTTCCGGAAGGACGACGGCGGTTGGAGCCGATCTGTTTCACTGGGAGATCGATTCAACACGGAAGAAGAGGATCTGGTGCCCTTCGTCACGTATGACGGGAGGTACCTCTTCTTCTCGCGCCTGACCGAGACCGGCGGGAACATCTACTGGGTAGACGCCACTGTGATTCAGGAGTACAGGGATGAGGCCGGCGGGTAGGTCGCCAAAAAGGGGAGGCCGGCAAACGATGCCGACCTCCCCGTTCCGCGACCGCTGAAAAAGCTCGGCCTTACCTTCCAGTCCTTTCTCTGCCGACGCGTTCCATCAACGCATCCCACCTGGCGGCGGCCTCTTCTCCGGTTATCTCACCCGCTTCGACCGCCCTGGCAAGCTCAGCCCGGGCCGCAGCGAGCCGCTCGCGATCCCCTGAGCGATCCCCGGAAGCCCTCTCGGCCTCCCGGGCCGCCTCTCCCATGAGCTCCCTGTAGCCCCCATAGGCGGCACGGCCTTCCTCCACGGTCATCTCACCCGCGCCGACGCGCGTGCGAATCGCTCTGCCGACCATATCAAGCTCCGCGCGGAAGTATCTGGCACGCGCCTCCTCCTCCGTCAGCCCGCGTTCTCCGACACCCGCGCGGAGCCGCTCACCCAAGGCTCCGAGTCGAGCGGCAATCCCGTCGGCCCACTCTTGGGTAATCCAACCTGACTCGACAGCGGTGGCGAGCCTTCCCGACGCGTCTTCTTCCGCCGCGGCAACACTCAGTTCCAACGCTTCATCTTGCGGCAGCGGGGTTTCGCAGGCCGCGACCACGAGGGCCATCCCGACGGCGACGGCGAGGATTGATGCCCAAACACGGTGCTTTCCGAGGTTGCATCTAATCATCTTCAGCCTCTTTTCAAGCGAACGGTTACCGCCCACTGGACGATCTTCCGTTCCCTTAGCCGTTGAAGGAGAGACGGCATTGCTGGATGCCTTTGCTCAGATAGGCTCGATGGTTGGGCTGGCTACAAGATGCTGCTCACAGAGGTGTCGAGCAACGAGGGCAGAACTCCCGCGTTAGAGCTTCCTCGCCACCAACACCCCTACAGGTCCATCATGCCACACACGCTCCGCCTCGAATCCGACCCTGGACAACGCCGCCAACTCCGCTTCCAACGGCAGGTACGTATCCTCTTCCGACCATTCCTCGAAATACTGCCAGGCCCGATCCTCGCGGATACCAGAGGCCACCATGTGATCGGCCCAGTACCGATAGAGTCGCTCACGCTCGCCATCATCGACGGGCATGTTCACGTCGCCGTTGACGAAGACGCCGCCAGGCCGAAGCGCGCCGCACACACTGCGGTAGAACGCAGCCTTCTTCTCGATCGTCGGAATGTGATGAAGGGAAAGCGATGCGGCGAAAGCGTCGCATGCCTCAAGCGGCTCAAAATATGAACGCAAAGTGAATCGCACACGCTCAGCGAAGCGCGCCAACCGCTCTCTTGATTGGTCCAGCATTTCCGGATCGACGTCGAGCAGCTCCACATGCAGGACTCCTCGTCGCTCCAGCAGCGCTTCCGATAGCGCACCCGTCCCCGCGCCAAGGTCGATCACGAGCGCCGGCTCAACCGCACTCACCGCCTCGGCCGCAACCGCGAGCATGGATTCATACCCCGGGATAAACCGACGGATCGCCACATCGTATGCGTCGTTGCCAAGCCGGAGATGCTCTCGAGCACTGTGCGACACAGCTTCCATCCTAGAAAACGGGTCTGGGTGGACGCTCCAGACTTTACCCGACATTATATACGCTACGCGCACAGACAATGACACGCTGATGCTGAACCTGCTGAAACATATCGTACGCTGCCCTTTGGGGGAGGAAGTAGCAATGAAAACAGTAACGACAGCAATGCTAGTAGTCTCACTCCTTACACCGTTGCCGGTTTGCGGACAGGAGACCCCAACTCCGAGTGTAAGCCTCCACATCGCAGCCCTTCAGGGGAACATCGAAGCCGTTCGGCAGCACATTGAGGCCGGTTCGGACCTGAATGAAGAAGATGCGTGGGGGTCCACTCCCCTGATTATTGCGGCAACATTTGGCAAGACTGAAGTGGCCCGGGCGTTGATTGAGGCCGGGGCTGATATGAACATCACAAACAACGATGGGGCAACTGCGCTTCACGCCGCCGCTTTCCTTTGCCGTACAGAGATCGTAAGGGCCCTGCTGGACAAAGGTGCGAACAAGTATTTGAGGGACAACTTCGGAAATACTCCGTCGGACGCCGTTGCAGCTCCTTTCGATGATGTGAAAGAAATCTACGACAGATTCGCACAGGCCCTTGGGCCGCTGGGACTGGAACTGGACTACGAGCAGATTAGAACGACTCGTCCCCAGATCGCGGAGATGCTGCGCCCTCGGACTGAGGAACTAGAAGCGGTTGAATACACACCGCTGCCTGGGGATGATTGGAAGGTTTCGACGCCGGCAGAGCAAGGGCTTGATCCGATGCTTGTGGCGGAGCTCTATCTCGATGCGACTGGATTGTCGACCCTCTATGGGCTGCTGGTCATCAAGAACGGCTATCTGATCGCTGAAGGGTACTTCAATGAAGCGGCGGTTGAGCAGCTGTCCGCCCGGATGTCGGTGACGAAAAGCTATACCTCGGCACTGGTCGGGGTTGCGCTGGATCAAGGCTATCTGTCGAGCGTGGATCAGAAGATGATGGACTTCTTCCCGGAGTTCGCAGGACAGATCGATGATCCGCGGAAGGAGCAGATCACGATCCGGGACCTGCTGCAGATGCGCGCCGGATATCCCGATGAGGAGTTTAGTCCTACACATTTTGATATGCTCTTTCTTAGTGACAACTGGCACTGGCTGCCTCACATCGTCGATTTTCCTCTGAACAGCGATCCGGGAACCGAGTTCAGGTACAGCAATCTGACGTCCCATCTCCTCGCGGTCATTGTGGCTCGGGCGGTCAACACAGACCTCGAGTCATACGGTCAGGAAAATCTCTTCTCGCCGATTGACGCGGAGTTAGGCGATTGGAGCCGCGATGCGGATGGTTACAACTTTGGCTGTTTCGAAATCTCCTTCACGGCACGCGACATGGCCAAGTTCGGCTCGTTATATCTAAACGGCGGTGAGTACCAGGGGAACAGAGTCCTTTCAGCCGACTGGGTCAGGGAATCGCTGCAACGGTACTCGGAAGGTATCAATCGCACTGGTGAGACATCCAGCAAGATGGGCCGTTACTTCAGCGACATCGGGTATGGTTATCAGTGGTGGTCCGCCAGGGTAGGCGAACATCATTTCGACTACGCCGCGGGACATGGCGGGAGCCTGATTGTCTTACTGGATGAGCTCGACATGATCATCGTCACTACCGCGGATCCGTTGTACGACCTACCGGTGGAGGAAGGATGGAAGTTCGAAGGGCCGATCGTCGATCTGGTGGGCAAGTTCATCGAATCCTTGCCGAAGGGGTGACGAGCACGGCAGA
>JBDHKT010000264.1:0-8005 GCA_039586255.1 Gemmatimonadota bacterium
TACGCCTCCGCCCAGCACTCACTGTTCCAGGTCTACCTCTACTCCAATCGAGCTCAAGAGGGGATGGCGCCGATACAGGCGGCCATGCAGCACATCTACAGGCTGCCCGAGCTAGAGCAGTTCGTGGTCAAGTCCGACTACTACTTCACGCGGCAGGACTACGACAAGGCGATGGCCGTCTTCGCGATGCGCGTCGAGCTCTATCCGGATGACATCGAGGGTCGCGCGGCGCTGGCGCAGATCCTCCTTTACCAGGACAGGAAAGACGAGGCTGTCGCACACTACCTAGAGATCCTCGAGATCGACCCGGAGCAGTACGACCTCCTTCGTCAGATCGGCAGCATCTACGAGTCGCAGGGCAAGTTCGAGGAAGCTCTGGGATACTATGAGACTTACGCCGAGCAGTTCCCCGACGACCACGCCTCTTTCACGTCGATCGGCGACCTGCACTCGAACATCGGGAATCACGAACAGGCCAGGGAGTACCAAGAGAGGGCGCTGCTCATCGAGCCGACCAACGTCGGGGTAATGATCCGGCTGGCGGGTATCGAGAGGGACCTCGGTGACCTCGAGCGAGCCTTCGGCCACCTCGAGGAGGCGCTGGCCGTGGCCACGAGGCCAGAGGACCTCACGACCGCGTACGAAGGTTGGGTCGCCTACTACAACTCACGTGGCCAGTTGGAAACGGCGATCGAGTACGTGCATCTGGCCCAGAGCCAGCGCGAGCAATTCGCAGCGCCGATCGTCTCGATCATGTCACAGTTCCGATCGCTCGGCATACACGTTAGGGCGGGACATGCGGATCGCGCCTACGAGACGCTCGAGGCGGTGAGAGCCGAGCTTGCCCCGCCGTGGGACAGCTTCATTCCGATGGGTGAGCTCAGCATCTACCTGGAACTGGAAGAGCCCGACAGCGCCGAGCGCGCCCTCGAGGGCGTGGAGTCGATCGTCCAGAACTTCCAGTTCAACTTCCTCATGCCGCTCGTCTTCCATGCCCGCGGCAAGATCCACGAGATGCGCGGCGAGTACGAGGAAGCGATTCAGGCCTACGAGCAAGATCTCGCGCTTTCACCCACCGACGAATCGATCTACGAGGAGATCGGCCGCTGCTACCGGGAGATGGGCGACCTGGAAGAGGCGCAGGCACAGCTCTGGAAGACCCTGAGCGTCAGCCCGTACGAGGCGACGGCGCACTACGAGATGGCGCTCGTGCGCGCGGAGATGGGCGACACGGAAGCGGCGCTGGAACACCTGCGCACTGCCCTCGACGTCTGGAGCGAGGCCGACCCGGCGTTCAAGCCGGCCCAAGAGGCGCGCGAAAAGCTCGACGAGCTCACATCAACCGCGTCCTAGTGTTCGGCCATAGTTGTCATGAAAGGTGGTCGGGGCCGGCCGTGGGATTCTCGGTGCGGATTGCAGACCGCGAGAGGGAGGGCCCATCGACGCGCCCGACGCCACCGAGACATGAAGCGAGAGGATCCCACGGCCGACCCCAACGTCCCCTGTTCACGCGTCATCATCACTGTGGCCGAACGCTAGATACGCGGCCGTGCCCGCACCCACACCTTGTTCCGCCCCGTCTCCTTGGCGCGGTATAGGCACTGGTCGGCGGCCTTCACGACATCTTCCGCCGTCTCCTTCGAGTCGGTGCTGTCGGCGGCGCCGATGCTGACCGTGATCTTGAGGGTCTTGCGGGGCTTCTTGGGCTCCTTCGGGTCGTCGGGCTTCTTGCGGGGCCGGAAGGTGCCGCGGATGGTGAAGACTCTGCCGGCGATGGTCGCTCGCAGCTTCTCGATGTGCGGCTGGACATCCTCGACGCGCTTGCCATCGAAGATGATGGCGAACTCCTCACCACCGTAGCGGAACGGCTTTCCACCACCGCCGACCCTCCCTATCTCGGCGGCCACCATCTTGAGCACCTGGTCGCCCACCTCGTGACCGTGACGATCGTTGAATCGCTTGAAGTGGTCGACGTCGACCATCGCCACCGAGAAGTGTCCCACCATCTGGGCGAGCATCTCGTTGAACCCGCGCCGTGTCGGCAGCGCGGTCAGCGCGTCCTGGTAGGCGAGCCTGAAGGAAACGTCTATCACCGCAAGGACGAGCATCAAACCCGCGGTGGCGAAGTAGCTCGTGGACTCGAGGCCGCCCGCACCGACGTTGAGCGCCAGGAAGCCGGCGACCAGAGCCCAGAGCAGCGCACGGCGCTCCTCGCTGGGCTCCCAGATCAGCTGTGAGATCAGTACAACGAAGGCGATGACGAAGAAGAGCATCGCCAGCTGGGGTATCCTCAGGAAGGCGAAGTAGCTTGGGTCGACGAGCGTGGCGTTCAGCAAGCCCGGCAGGGTCTCGCCCGAGCGGACGAGCTTGATCACGAGAGCCGGCTGGACGAAGATCGCCGTCCACTGGACCAGGCCGGTGAGCGTGAACGGACCGCGTTCCGGCACGAGTGCTAAGGCGAGCAGGTTCAACGGAAGCAGCAGCGCCACGGCGCTGAGGACTACAGCTCCGGGTGCGACCAGCGCGGCTTCGCCAAGGCTGAAGTGGAGTATCACGCGGTCGGCCATTACCAGCAGGATCATCGCGAAGAGCAGCCGAGTGCGCTGGAAGCGCCAGCATTGCAATGCGCCGACGACGAAGACCGCCGGGTAGGCCGGGGCGAAATCCTGGAGCCAAACCCGCGCGCCCGGCCAAGAGAGCAGGGCCGCCGCTACGAGTAGCAGCGGTGCCTCCGGCCAGACGTAGGTGCCTAACTTCCTGAGAATGGGCCGCTCCCGGGTGGCGGTGCAGTGGCATGCGGGGCGTGTCATCCACGCCCCGTTGGTAAATACACGTATTGGTAGAGAATTCAAGAGTAGCGGCCTTCGGCACTCCTTCGGCCGGGCGCGGAGCTCCATGTCGGTGCCGTGCACCCTCGGTTGGAACCTGCCGCCGCAGCTCAGGGTTGCCATCAGGGAGGGGCGTGCTAGTTTGCTGAAATCACGGGAAGAAAGAGCAATTCGGTGGCCGGGCGCCTGCAAGCGTTCCGGCACCCGTCGCGTAAACCGTAGAGCCTGAGGAGGCAAAGGATGAAACGTTTGTTTGTATTCACGGCCCTGCTCGGCCTGGCGCTGGTCGGCTGCGCCGGGGTCAGCTACGACTACGACTTCGATCCGGGGGCCAACTTCGCGGACTACGAGACCTACACCTGGGTCCAGCCCTCGCAGGACATGGGGCCGAATCCGCGTGGAGTCGACCAGATCACCGAGCGGCGCATCATGGCTGCCGTCGACGAGCAGATGGCCGCGAAGGGCTACCGGAAGATCGAGCGTGGCCGGCCGGACTTCGCGGTGAACTTCATCGTGACGACGCAGCAGAACGTCAACTATACCACGTATCACAGCGGCTGGGGCTACCGCGGCGGATGGTACGGCGGCGGTGTGGGCATGAGCACCTCCCACACCACGGCCAACGAGTGGACGGAGGGGACGTTGCTCATCGACCTCTTCGACGCGGACGCCAAGGAGCTCGTCTGGCGTGGCACGGCCACGGCCGAGATCCGGGAGGGCCTTCCTCCTGAGGAGAGGAACAAGCGAATCAACCAGGTCGTGGCAAAGATGCTCGAGCGGTATCCGCCGCAGTCCTGACGAGCTGCTTGAACGACGCATCAAGCGGCCGTGCACACGGGCACCCGGCGTGCCTGAGCACGGCCGCTTTTTCTTGTTCGCGGTCCCCGCAGGCTCTACGTTCCACGCGTGAACCGCCTCCGTCTAACAGCGACTTTTCTGTTCCTGGCTGGCATCCCGGTGCTGCGGCCGGGTGGCCTGGCCGCCCAGGCGCCGCCGGCCGGCAGGATCACCGCCCTCACCTACCCGCAGCAGGCTGACTCCCTGAGCAGTGTTCGCTGGGCGTTCGAGGAATTCGTCCCTCGCGCCGACCCGTGCCTGCCGGATGAGCTGCAGACGGCTGCAGCGCAAGGTAAGCCGGACCGTTTGCGGCTCGGCCATGTGGTTCGACGGCCTGTTCGGCGAATCGGGCCTCTATGAAGAGATGGATGCCACGTACGGCCGCATGTTCCTCGGCCTGTGGTGGGACGAGCGGGATGGGCTCGACCTGAAGTTCCGCTTCCGGATCAGGATGGTCCTGCCGCGGCTCGAGAACCGGGTGAATCTGGTGGTCGGTCGTGAGAGCGTCGACGACTTCATCACCGACCAGCACGACGCCAGCGAGGGCCTGGCCGGATCGTTCGCCGACTCCGAGCAGGAGGAGTGGCTGTTGGGAATCGGCTTCGTGCCTCTGCGGGGTAGGCAGAGCCGCTTCAGCCTCGACGCCGGCGTGAAGCTGACGACCCCCCTCGATCCTTACGTTAAGGTCCACTACCGCCACCACCTGTTCACCGACCCCGAGAAGATCCAGGTCCGCCTCCGAGAGACCGTCTTCTGGAGGAGTACGGAAGGGTACGGGTTCACGAGCCGCGCCGACATCGATCGGTCGCTGGGCCAGAACTTCCTGGTCCGCGGAACCCTGTCCGGGACCGTATCCGAGGTCATACTCGGTGTGGATTGGTATACGGCGGCCACGCTCTACCAATACCTGGGCACGGGCTCGGCGCTCGCCTATCTGGTCGAGGTCTATGGTGAGACCGGGCGCGAGGTGCCGGTCGAGAATTACGGCGTGCTGGTTACCTACCGGCGGAGCTTCCTGCGACCCTGGCTGTTCATCGAGCTGAGCAGCGGCCTCTACTGGCCCCGGCGGTTCTTGACCGAGGAGCGAAAGATCAATCCCGGTCTGGGCATCGGTTTCGAGATGATGTACGGAAGAGGCCGGCGCAGGTTAAGCGCCGGGGTGGGTTAGTTGCCTTTCCGGAGGGTTGGGACCATCTTGGGACCTTTCCTCGCTCCGGGCGTTCCGAATCTCACTGACAGGGTGGGCCGGCCGGGGCGCGTCCGAACCAGAGCAAACGTGGGGCATGATGTCGAAGAGAGTAACGTTGGCTGACGTGATATCGGGTCGCGGCTGGAGATCGGTCTACGCCGCCTTGGCGCTGTCCGTCGCTGGGTGTGCCGCGTCGGACAGGCCCGAGACGCTGGCGACCATCGACGGTGATCCGGTGACCATGGCAGATGTGGAGGAGCTGGCCGGGACCGAGCTCGGTCAGCTGGACCACGAGTACAATGTTCGGCGTTACCAGCTGATCGAGTCCGCGCTCGAGCAGCTCGTCCGTGATCGCCTGCTTGACTCGGAAGCGGAGGCGCGGGGGGTCACCACCGACGAGCTCGTCGCCGCCGAGACCGGAGCGACCGAACCGGTGACGGACGAGGAGGTCGCCGAGTGGTACAACCGGAACGAGGCCTCGCTGGGCGGACGGAGCCTGGAGGAGCTGTACCAGCAGATCGTCGATTACCTGGAGGGTACGCGGCGCCAGCAGATGCTGAACCAGCTGGCCCAGCGGCTGCGCCAGGAGAGGGAAGTGGTCTTCCTCTTGGAGCCGTTCCGTGTTGAGCTACACAACGTCGGCGCACCGGCCCAAGGCCCGGCGGGCGCGCCGGTCACCCTGACGGAGTTCTCCGACTTCGAGTGCCCCTACTGCGGCAGGTTTTTCCCAACGCTGCAGCAGCTGAAGGAAAATTACGGCGATCGGCTGCGCATCGTCTACCGACAGTTCCCACTCAACAACCACCCGAATGCCTACCCGGCGGCGCTGGCCTCGCTCTGCGCCCACGAGCGGGGTCGGTTCTGGGAGATGCACGACCTGATGTTCGCCGAGCAGGACCGGCTGGAGGTCGAGTCGTTGAAGGAGAAGGCCGGTCGCCTGGGGCTCGATCGGGCGCGGTTCGATGCCTGCCTGGACTCGGCCCAGTATGCCGAGCAGGTCCGGCAGGATGTCCTCGAGGCGAACCGGGTGGGCGTGCAGGGGACGCCGGCCGTCTATGTGAACGGGATTCCCGTCCCGCGCGGTGCCGCGCCCTATCCGGTGATCGCCGGGATGATCGACGAGGAGCTGGAGCGCGCCGGTTCCCGGTGAGGCGCCGGGGCTGGCGCGATCGGCTTGCCCTGGTTACAGTTGGGCGGCCTCAGATAGTCTAGAGTAGTGTAGTCCGGCGCGGTTCAGGGTTGGAGGGAACCGCGATCACGCGCCGAGGGAGCTACATGGCACCTCGGCGTTTTTCTTAACCCTGCAGGAGGAGTGTACTCATGCTGAAATCTCGGTACGACGGGGCTTGGCCTGTCCGCTTCAAGCCGGCGGTCGTGCTCCTTGGGCTGGCCTTGGCGCTGGCCGCCTGCTACCCCGGCGAAGTCACCAGTATCTCGGAGTTCGACACCGTAACCACGCTATTCGACGGTGGGGCGGACTGGGGCAGCTTCCAGACGTACGCGATGCCGGACACGATTATCCACATAGTGGAGGAGGATGGGGACACGCTGCCCATCTCGCGCGGCTACGACCAGGACATCCTGAACCTGGTCCGCCAGAGAATCGAGGACTACGGCTACCAGATCGAGCCGGATCCCGGCTGGTGGCCCGGCTGGGGTTGGTACCCACCCGGCTGGGGGGGGTGCTGGTATCCGCCCTCCGGCGGCGTGGCGAAGTACGATACCGGCACGCTCTTCGTCGACATGGTTGACCCGAAAAGCCCCTTCGAGGATGGGGAGGATCTCGTAATCCCCGTCTACTGGACGGCGGCGATGAACGGCCTGTTGGGTGGATCCGCCGCGAGTGTGGCCAGTCGCCTGAACACCAATATCAACCAGGCCTTCGATCAGTCGTCGTACCTCCAGGTCATCGGGCCGGCACAATAACGCAGGGATACGAATATGAGAATTCTCGCATCGACACTGCTCCTGGTGCTCTTCTTGGGCGCCGACGCATACGCGCAGGACTACTGGTTCGGTTTCGAGTACAACACCGTGCAGGCCAGCGGCGACGCCGCCAACTTCACCGGGGGCTGGAGCTGGCGTGGCGGCAGCTTCGGTGGCAGGCGGATGGTCCGCGACAACACATCCGTCGGCTTCTGGTCCGGCTGGCACGTGATGGATGAGAAGACCGACGAGACCGTCAGCTTCCGGGGCGAAAACAACAACCTCGACCTCAGTGGCACGCAGTACCGCTACATCAACTCGTTCCCGATCATGTTGAACGCGCACTGGTACGGCGGAACGATGGGCAGGTTCCGCCCCTACATCGGCCTCAACGCCGGGACGTACTTCATCGAGCGACGCGTCGAGGTCGGGCTGGTCATCATCGACGACGACAACTGGCACTTCGGCGTCGCACCCGAGGTGGGCGTCACGTTCCCGCTCGGCTGGCGCGCCAGGGGACTGTTCAACGCCAGGTTCAACTGGGCGGCTTCGTCCGGTGGTTCCGGCGACATCACCTACTGGAACCTCGGGTTCGGCGTCGCCTGGATGTAGGTGGCCGGTAGGCAGTAGGCGGTAGGCGGTAGGCGGTAGACGCCGGCCGGAACATCTGGGGCCCGGGGGGTGAGTTAGCTCCCCGGGCTCTTTCCCTCAGTGTGTGAATACGAGCCTGGCGATGCGGGCGAAATGGTCTGAGCCGTGGCGATCGTCTAGGCGGCGCTGTGAGCCCTCGATCAGTCTCACCCTTCCCTCGGCACTCTCCCGGAAAAAGATGAAGTCGGCGGGATAGCTCGACCGGGTCGGCAGGCCGTCCCAGGCCGGCGACTGGGGAAAGTGCCGGTAGTAGTGCTTGATCACGGTCTCCCTGGCCGACCAGGTATTGAAGTCGCCGGCCGCCAGCGTCGCCACCGCGTAGCGCGGCGGCGATCCCGGCGGGAATTCGGTGTCGCCGTCGGGATCGGCGCGCGTCGCCTCGAGCTCGACCAGCGCGTCGAGCAGGCCAAGCCCCTGGCGCTGGCGGGTCGAGTTGCCCGTGTGCAGCACCCGCAGCATGCTCGACGCCACATCGAGGTGAACGCTCACCAGTCTCAGGCTGTCGCCGGCGGGGCTGTGCACCGTCGCGCCGGCGGCTACGCGCCGCTGCGCCTCGAACGGTAGCTCGATGGCT
>JBDHKT010000265.1:0-3936 GCA_039586255.1 Gemmatimonadota bacterium
TGCACACCGAGACGCCCGGCGACATGCGCGGGGTGCGGCTCAAGGGAGATATCCCCGAGGTCGCGCAGACATACCGCTACTTCAACGTCGCCTACCCCGCGATGAACGAGAAGGGGCTGTCGATCGGCGAGACGACGATCGGCGGTCGGTCCGAGCTGCGGAACGACGATGGGCTCTTCCTGATCGAGAACCTCCAGGCGCTTGCGCTCGAGCGGACCACCACCGCCCGCGAGGCGATCCAGCTGATCGGCGAGCTGGTGAAGGAGTACGGCTACGGTGACTATGGGGAGTGCCTGACCTTCGCCGACTCGAAAGAGGTCTGGCACTTCGAGATCATGGGCGCCGGGCCCATCGAGATCGGTGCCGTTTGGGCGGCGGTCCGGATTCCTGACGACCACGTCGGCGTCTCGGCCAACATCCCGCGGATCAGCGACCTCGACCTCGACGACTCGGACCATTACATGGCCAGCGAGAACGTCCACTCGCTGGCCGAGGAGATGGGCTGGTGGGACCCCGATAGCGGCGAGCAGTTCAAGTGGTGGAAGGCGTACGGCAGAACCGATCGGGAGGGGAACCCCGCTCCGCCTTTCTCGACGCGCGAGTTCTACATCCTCAGCACGCTCGCTCCTTCCATGAACCTCACCATGGACATGGAAGAGCTGCCCTTCTCGGTGAAGCCCGATGAGAAGGTCTCGGTCCGCGACGTCCTGCGCTATTACCGGGAGACCTACGAGGGTAGCGAGCTCGACCCGACCCGTAACCTCATGGTGCCCTACCGGCCGCGCCGCGGCGAAAGCCGCCCCGACCAGCCCGAGATGGTCAAGAGCCCGATCGTCAACAACTGGTCGATCAGCGACATGGCGCAGCTGCTGAATTCGATCCAGCCGGGCATCGTGCAGCCGGTGCGCACCATCGCCGTCGCCCGCTGCTCCTACTCGCAGATCATCCAGAACCGCGATTGGCTACCGCCGGAGATCGGCACCGTCGCCTACTTCTCATTCGACAATCCGGGCCAGAGTCCGCGAATCCCCATCTGGGCCGGGGTCACCGAGCTGCCCGAGGCTTTCAAGATCGGCTGTCAGAAGTCGTACCGCACCGACTCCGCCTGCTGGTGGTACCGACGGGCCAATCGACTGGCGATGATCAAGTGGGGTTGGGCCCGACAATACCTGGAAGCGGCCGTCCAGAATTACGAGAGCCAGCTCTTCGAGGAGGCGCCGCTCATCGAGGGGCGGGCGCTGGAGCTCATGCGGAGCGAGGATGGAAACGACCCGATGGCCTACCGCGAGTTCCTGACCCGCTACACGAACAACTTCGCCCGGGCGACGATGCACAGGTGGTGGGAGCTGGGCGACTTCTTCTGGGCCGAGTTCGCGAGAGGATGGTGACCTTAGGTTAAAGGACCGGACATTCGACAGCCGACAATCGATGCTCGATGTCCGGCTATTTCTCGACGACCGACGCCCGACTCTCGACAGTCGAGCTCGACGAACATTGGGAGTCGGGCATCGTTAGTCGTAGGAAGGCGGGAACTCGGTTGTCGACTGTCGGCTGTGGAATGTTCAAGACCGTCCCAGCGTTCGGGAGTTCGGCATATCGGACGACCAGCACCTCCCTCACTGGTCGAGTCGTACTGATCACTGATTACCGATTACCGTTCTGGGCTGACAGGGATGTAGAGCCGCTGTCCCACCTGGAGCCGCTCGGGGCGAACGCTCGGGTTGGCCGAACGGATCGCGGAGAGGTCGGAGCCGTAGGCCATGGCAAGCCGGCTGAGCGTATCTCCGGACCTCACGGTGTGTTGGATCGAGCCGGCGCGTGCCTGCGCCTGGACCCGCGCATAATTGGCAACGAACGTCCCGCCGCTTAGCGGCGGCAGGCGCACGTAATAGCGCTCGCCGGGAGGCGTCACGCCACGGATCAGTTGGGGATTTAGCGCCTTGACCTCGGCGACGCCTACACCGGCGGCCTCAGCGATGACTTCCAGGCTGGTCGCGTCCGGCACTCGGCCCAGGTCATAGCTCAGAGGGGGAGCGGCCGCGACGGTGAGCCCGTACCTGTCCGGCTGCTTCGCGATCAGCGCGGCGGCGATGAATTTAGGAACGTAGTCCCGCGTCTCGGACGGAAAATATCCGCGACGGGCGAGGGTCCAGAAGTCGCGACTGCCCGTTCGACGGATGGCGCGCCGCACACGGCTCGCCCCGCCGTTGTAGGCGGCCGCCGCCAAGTACCAGGAGCCGAATTCCTCGTAAAGGTCTTTCAGATAAGCGGCAGCGGCGTGCGTGGCCAGCACCGGGTCGCGCCGCTCGTCGATCCAGTATGTGACGCGTAGGCCGTAGCGGCGAGCGGTGCTGGCGAGGAATTGCCAGAGCCCCACAGCGTGCGCCGAGCTATAGGCGTTGGGGTTATAACCGCTCTCGATGAGCGAGAGATAGACGAGATCCTGCGGCAACCCGTGTGCGCGCAAGATGGCCCGCAATGTCTCCTCGTAGCGACCTGCTCGGGCGAGATGAACCTGGATGGTCCTGCGTCCGCGACTCTGGTAGTAATCGAGCCAGCGGTCGACCGCCCTATTGTACTCGATGGGAATATCCCAGACCGGTCTGTCCGCCAGCGGAGCGGAGACCGTGAGTGCCATAGCGTTCTGCGTCGAGTCCGCATCTGGGTCGGTCGGGCCGTTCAGCGTGGAGAGCAACAAGGCTGCCAGGCAGCGTGCAACGATCATCGATTCGGTCGGGCTCCTCGGAGCGATAAGGGGGTAGGCGAGCACGGCTCGGGTCCGGCCGCCGCGGGCGGGTCCCCCCCGCGGGCGCTGAACGAGCAGGCAAGCGACGTACCCGTCCTGTGGATGTGACGTACTTTGTTGATAAATAAAGAGTTAAAGCGCCAGGCTCGAGCATTCTGTGGTGTGAGGGCCCTTCGGTATTTCGGTCAAACCGACTTAGCCGGGCGTTCTGACCTGCTTGTGGAGTGGGCGACCTGCCAGCCGAGACGCTGCTTGAATTTTCATAGGTGGCGCTCAGCGAGCTCTCCGGGGCTACCCGCGGCCTGCAGCAGGCTCCGCTAAGGACCGATCCTCGGGCGTCGCGCGTCGAGAAACAGCCGGAAATCGAGCATCGACTGTCGGCTGTCGAATGTTGAAGACCGCCCCGGCGTTCGGGGGCAACGCCAGCCGATTTAGTCCCCGCGGGGTGTACACCCGCGTCTCGTCAATCTCGTTGGCCCTTCGCCGACGGAGGTTCCGCTGCTGCCCGACGCGCCGATCACCGACCGTTGTAGGGCACCCCCTCAGTAATCCAGCTGGGTGCCGGCGCCCCCTTCAGGTAGTGATCGAAGAACTCCATCATCCGGATCGAGTAGTCGAGCTTGTTGGCGTATTTCTGCGGATGGTGCGGCTCGCCCCGGTACTGGAGGAAGATGGCGTTCTTGCCGTTGCGTCGAAGCGCCAGGTAATACTCGATGCTCTGGTACCACGGCACCGCCTCGTCCTCGTCGCCGTGCATGATGAGCAGCGGTGTATCGACTTTGTCGGCGTAGAAGAGCGGCGAGTTCTCGATGTAGTCTTGGCGCGCCTCCCAGAGGCTGCCCGACAGACGGCTCTGGGTCGCCTCGTACTGGAACTGCCGCGCCCGGCCGCTGCCCCAGCGGATACCGCCGTAGGCGCTGGTCATGTTGGAAACGGGCGCGCCGGCGACGGCGGCGGCGAAGATGTCGGTCTGGGTGACGATGAACGCCGTCGTGTAGCCGCTCCAAGAGTGCCCGTGCAGCCCGAGGCGCTCCGGGTCCGCCAGCCCCATGTCGACCAACTCCTGCACGCCGGGTACAACGCTCTTCAGTGCGGAGTGGCCGGGCCGCCCCACCTCGAAGCGCACGTCGGGTAGGAAGACGATGTAGCCGTTCGATGCATACATCGGGAAGCTAGGCCGATGGTTGATC
>JBDHKT010000266.1:0-3929 GCA_039586255.1 Gemmatimonadota bacterium
TGGTCGGCGCACTGCAGGCGCTGGCGTGGCAGGACGGGCTACGCTCTGCGGAGGTGGAGGCAGGCCTCGAGTCGCTGGCGGGAGCGCAGGAGAAGGCCGGCGACTGGCCGAACGTGGAATTCTTCTTCGTCCTGGAGGCGTTGCTGGAGATACGGCACCCGGCGACCGATCGGATGCTGCGGCAGGCGGCCCCGCGCCTGCTCGAGATTCAGCACAAGTACGGCGCCTGGGGCCGGCGCCACCTGGGATCGCAGACCTGGATCGCCGTGCAGGTGCTGGAGCGGGTCCTGAGGTCGATGCGGCGCACGCGATGAGGGTTTCCGGGGCCCCGGAAACCCTTGACGCCCACCAACCCTACTCTTAGTCTCAGCCCGACTTTCTACGGCACATAGCAGCTCACGACCGGGAGGACGATGCTCACCCCGCGCAGAGCGTTTACAATCAGTCTGTCGGGGGTGGCCGGCCTGGCCCTGTTAGCATTCGTCTCCCAAGTCCGACGCCCGCCCACGGGAGACCCGGTCCTCGGGGCCGCGGCCGTGGCTCAGGGCGCACAATTCTCACTCGATCCCGACACGCTCGTCGGCTGGGGTAGAGGACCGGTACAGCCGATCTTCTTCAGCCACCGTCGCCACACCGGGGAGTTCGAGGTCGAGTGCCTCTACTGCCATTCGACCCCCGATATTTCGCCGTGGGCATCGATGCCGCCGGTGGAGCTGTGCCTGGGCTGTCATCGGGTGGTGAAGGCGGCCAGCTCGGAGATCGCGAAACTGCGCGGCTACGTCGAGCGCGGCGAACCGATCCCCTGGGAGCGCGTCTACAAGGTCGCCGACTTCGTCCAGTTCAACCACGGGCGGCACGTGCGGGCCGAGGTCGAGTGCCAGGAGTGCCACGGCGAGGTCGCGGAACACGACGTCCTCTGGAAGTGGTCGCCGCTGACCATGGGCTGGTGCCTGGAGTGTCATAGAGAGCCGGGTGAGGACGAGGCCAAGCTGGCTGAGGCGGCTGCCAACAGGGCCCGCTACGCCGAGGGTGGCCGCGAGTCACACGGCCTGTACCCGAAATCGATCGACTCGCAGTACGGCGTCTTGAAGGGCCCGATCGATTGCGTGGCCTGCCACTACTAGAGTGAAGCGGGAGCACTAATAGATGTCGGAGATTAAGCGTCGCGACTTCCTGAAGGTCCTCGGGCTGACCGGTGCGGGCACCGGCCTGGTGGGCTGCACGCAGGAGCCGGCGAAGAAGCTGATCCCCTACCTGGTGCAGCCGGAGGAGATCATCCCCGGCATCCCGAACTGGTACGCCAGCGCCTGTCGCGAGTGCCCCGCCGGTTGCGGCATTCACGTCAAAGTCCGTGAAGGCCGGCCGGTCAAGGTGGAGGGGAACCCCGTCCACCCGATGAACGCGGGTCGCCTGTGCGCGCGCGGGCAAGCAGCGCTCCAGGGACTCTACAATCCCGACCGCATCACGTCGCCGCTGCGACGCGTCGATGGGACGGACGAGTTCGAACCGATCTCCTGGGACGAAGCCGAGTCCGTTCTGGCGGGCATGCTGCGGACCATGCGAAGCGAGGGCCGCTCGGACTGGCTCTACCTGATCACGGACGGAGCGGCGAGCACGCTCGACCGGCTGTTCGACGGGTGGATGGGCGCCGTCGGGTCACCGAACCGTGTGATCCACGAGAGCTTCGACGTGGAGCCGTTGCGCGAGGCGAACCGCCTGACCTTCGGCGCGGCCGAGATCCCGCGCTACGACATCGACGCCGCCGAGCTGGTCGTCTCTTTCGGCGCCGGCTTCCTCGAGACCTGGGTCTCGCCCGTTCAGTACGCGCGCCTGTTCTCCGCATCCCAGACCTTCCGGGACGGGCGTGCAGGCCGCTTTGTCCACATCGGCCCACGCCTCTCGCTCACCGGCTCGAACGCCGACGAATGGATCCCGGCGGGTCCGACCGGCACCATGCTGGTGGCGCTCGCCATGGCCCGGGTCCTGGTGGCGGAGGGGCGGGCAGGCGCACGTGGCGCGGCGGTGCGGCCGCTGGTCGAGCCCTTTACGCCGGAGCGCGTGGCCGAAGCGGCCCGCGTCGAGCCGGAGAAGATCGAGCGGCTGGCTCACGAGTTCGCCGAAGCGCCATCGAGCGTCGCGCTTCCCCCCGGAATCGAGGGGACGGATCGGAATGCCACAGCGGCGCACGTGGCGGTGAACCTGCTGAACTACGCGGCGGGCAACGTAGGGCGGACGGTGCGCTTCGGACCCAACGTGGTCCGGCGACGCGCGGCGCGCGTGGCGCGCATGCAGGAGATGGTGGAGACGATGCGCGGCGGCGGCGTGCAGATGCTGCTGGTGCACGGGACCGATCCCGTCCACACGACCCCGGCGGCGCTCGGCTTCGCCGGGGCGCTGGCCAGCGTCGACATGGTAGTCAGCTTCTCTAGCTACATGGACGAGACGGCGGCGCGCGCTCACCTGATCCTCCCCGATCACACTCCGCTGGAGAGCTGGGGCGACCACGAGCCCGAGGTCGGGGTCCGCACGCTGATGCAACCGACGACGGACCCGATCTTCGACACGAAGAGCACGGGCGATGTGCTGCTGTCGCTGGCGGCGCGCCTGGGCGGTGACGTGGCCGGCGCCTTCAACTGGCCGGACTACCACGCCTACCTGCGCGATGCCTGGCAGGCGGTAGGGCGCGAATTCGCACCGGGGTCGGACTTCGAGGAATTCTGGCGCACCGCACTCTCCGACGGCGGCGTCTGGCGCCGGGTCGGCACGCAGCCGGTGACGCTCAATCCTGCGGTCGCCGGAGTCAACTTCGACGAGCCGACACTCGACGGCGATGCGAGCACGCCCTACGCGCTACTCGCCTACCCGTCGCCGGCCCTGTACGACGGACGCAGCGCCAACCGGCCATGGCTCCAGGAGCTGGCCGCCCCCGTCACCAAGGTCGTCTGGGACTCCTGGACCGGGCTGCACCCCGTCGTTGCGGAGCGGCTGGGTGTGCGCACCGGCGACGTCGTCGCCGTCAGCTCGCCTCACGGTCAGCTCGAGGCGCCCGCATTCGTCTACAACGGCATCCGGCCCGACACAGTGGCCATACCGATCGGCCAGGGCCACGAGCATTTCGGCCGCTGGGCCCGGGGCCGTGGCGTGAACCCGCTGGCGCTGCTACCCGCGGCGGCAGACGAGACCTCCGGCGCCACCGCCTGGCTCTCGACACAGGTGGCGCTTGCAGCCACCGGCGAAAGCGTCACGCTGGTCAGCACTCAGGGCTCACACGACGACCTGGGCCGCGAGATCGCCGAGGTCATCAGCGTTGCGGCGGCGGTAGAGGCGGAGGAGCACGCGCGGGCAGAGATAGAGCGCGAGCCGGAGGCGCTGGTCGATGCCGCCGAGGACGCCGACCCGAAGAGCCCCTACCGCTGGGGCATGGCGATCGATCTCTCGAGCTGCATCGGCTGTTCGGCCTGTGTCACCGCCTGCTATGCCGAGAACAACATCCCGGTGGTCGGCGCCGAGCTGTGCGCCCAGGGCCGGGAGATGGCCTGGCTGAGGGTCGAGAGCTACTACGAGCACATCGCGGAGGGCGGGCACGGGAACGGTCACGGCGAGTCGGCGGTCCAGTACGTCGTGCACCTGCCGGCGATGTGCCAGCACTGCGGCAACGCGCCATGCGAGCCTGTCTGCCCGGTGTACGCGACGTCCCACAACCCGGAAGGCCTCAACATCCAGGTCTACAACCGCTGCGTCGGGACCCGCTACTGCTCGAACAATTGCCCCTACAAGGCCCGGCGCTTCGAGTGGTTCGATTACGACTTCCCCTTCCCGCTCAACCTGCAGCTCAACCCGGATGTGACGGTGCGGGAGAAGGGCGTGATGGAGAAGTGCACATTCTGCGTGCAGCGCATCATGAAGGCGCGGAACGATGCCGACGCCGA
>JBDHKT010000267.1:0-3923 GCA_039586255.1 Gemmatimonadota bacterium
CGGGTCCAGCGGGGCCTCTTCGGCCCACGGGTCCGGCGGCGGCATCTGTTGCGCTGGCGGCACTTCAGGAACCGGGGGCACGGCAGCGGCCGGCTGCTGTGGCTGTGGCCGTGGTGGCGGTGGGGGCGGTGGGGGCGGCGGAGGCGGTGGCGGCCCCGCCGTCGGCGCCGGGATCGGCTTCGCCGCGGGCGGTGCCTTGGCTGCCTGCGGCGGGAAGGTCGCGTCTACGCTGGGTGTCACACTTTCAGGAAAGCCCTCGTCACCGACCTGGAGCTCGAATTGCAGGCCGTGCTTGCTGAGCTCATGCGCGACACGCTGGAAGAACCCGAGGGAGGGTTCGCTGGGGGGTTGGGCAGCAACGATACGTACTATCGTGCCTTGCGCCGGTCGGCCGTGATCTGCGGCGAACTTCGGGCTGCGGGCGTAGCGGACGTACGTCTTGACCTTGGCGGCGAGCTGCCGATGCATGAGGTCGGTCTCCCGCCACGCTCGGGCTTCCTCGATGAGAAGCACGAGCTTTCCGGTCAGTTCATCCACCGTGGTCTTATCGACCGAGGTGGGGTCGGACATCATGCTCCCACGTCTCCTGCTTCGCGGTTATTCGAAGGCATCGCTTACCTGATCAAGACGGGGGAAATGGGCCTCACCAAATCTCTTCCATGTCGGGTGTCCAGTCTACCTCTACGGCATCCTCGAGGGCTGCCGTGCTGGCGCACTACTGGTCACCGGTGCCGGCGGCAGGCGCGTCTACGCGGTAGACTATGCCACCCGATTCGCTTGGTTCCGCCACTGCTCGCCCTTCCGACACCAGGGCCATCAGAGCCATCTCCGCATCCCCCTCGGTCAAGCCCGATTGAGCGGCGGCCTCAGCAGCGGTGATTCGATTCCCCTGGCCCAGCGCCCGCCAGATGATCTGGTCCTTAAGGCTGTCGATCCGTTCGGCTTCCGGGTCGCGGCGACTCACCGCCGACCTCCGGAAGAGCGCCATTAGAATAGCGCCGCCGATGACAACGATAGCGAGGCCCATCAGGAGGTATCCCATCAGAGCCAGGCCGCCCGACGAGTCCTGGACTACGTACCATGTCCCCAGCATTCCACCCCCGCAGTACTGTACCAACTCGCTCGGGAAGAACTCTCGACACGTTGACAAAGCTAATATTGAAGGGAAAGCGAGGCCAGTTAGGGCCTTAGCCGATCGGAATTTGCTGCCTGCCACAATCCATCACGGCATGGGCGGCGCCACACTCCACAGCCCCTGAGGCTTGAAGGCGACGTAGGCGGCGAACGCGGCGGCGTAGGCGAGGACGAACCAGGCCAGTCGGGCGGGCGCCACGATGGGCCGGCCCGACTCCTGACGCCGCCAGATCTCCGGGAAAGTCAGAGCCAACTGTAGTATCAGGAGAACGAGCGTGCCCGGTCGCAGGCACTCGCCCCAGGGGTGGCCCAGAATTAGACCGGCTACCAGCACACCCAGATCCTCGCCGATTATCAGGTTGATCGCGACGTGGAAGCCTTCGCCCCTGGCCGCCAGCCGGGCCGCATAGGCGTAAGCGCCGCCGAGTAGCACCGCGAGGGCTAGAGCCGGCGGCAGTATGGGCATTTCGCGCAGCTCGGCGAGGGGTACGTAGGCGAGGTGTGTGATCGAGATAGCTAACAGGGTCATCGTAACGGCGAGGGAGCGCCGAGTTGGAGCGGCTTCTTCGGGTCGGCTCATATGAGAGTGCGGTCTGTGCGAGTGGCGCGTAACTCAGGTCGGATGCTACTTGGGGTGCGAACCGGGCACAAGGCGAGTGCTGGGGGGCACCGCGCTGGCCTGCCCTGCCGGCGTCGGATAGTTTCACGGACCATGAATACCACTTGTTCGGTGCGCAGGTGCGGTTCCGGGTCTACCGGGCTGGCGGTTCTGGGGCGGCCACTCGTACTGTCCCTCGCCGTTCTAATCGCGCTCCCGGCCCCGACGGCGGCACAGAGCGCGGTGGATCCCCAGCGTGGAATCGTCGGGGTAGCGCAGGCGCTGCGTGGCTTGGGTAGCGTTAAACGGGTTCTCGTCATCGGTGCCCATCCGGACGACGAGGATACTGCGCTCCTCACCTGGCTCGTGCGAGGCCTTGGGGCAGATGCGGCCTACCTGTCGTTGAACCGGGGTGAAGGCGGCCAGAACCTGATCGGATCCGAGCTCGGCGTTGGGCTCGGTCTGGTGAGAACCGGCGAGTTGATGGCCGCTCGCGAACTGGACGGCGCCGACCAGTTCTTCACACGCGCCTACGACTTCGGGTACTCCAAGTCGGCGGAAGAGACCTTCACGTTCTGGCCCAGAGACTCGTTGCTCGCCGATGTCGTCGCGATCGTCCGCCGATTCCGCCCGCAGATCATCGTCTCCATCTTCAGCGGGACACCGCGCGACGGGCACGGTCAGCACCAGGCCGCCGGGATACTGGCGCTTGAGGCGTACGACGCCGCCGGCGATCCGCAGCGATTCCCCGGCCAGCTGGCCGAAGGACTCCGGCCCTGGACGCCGCTAAAGCTCTACCGCTCGGCGCGGTTCGATAGGGCGTCCGCCACCCTGCAAGTCGAGACTGGCGCCCTCGATCCGCTCTACGGCCGTTCCCACCACCAGATCGCGATGGCCAGTCGTAGCCGGCACCGCTCTCAGGATATGGGCCGCCTCGAGGCGCTGGGCCCGCAGCGGACGGCGCTACGGCTGCTGAATAGCAGAGCCGCGGCGCCGGAGGGAGCGGGCGAGAGCTCCGTATTCGACGGTGTCGACACAACCCTCGTCGGCATGCTGGAGGTGATCGGCCCGCGTGAGCTGCGTGATGAGCTGGCCGGTACGCTCGGCGCCTACGCGGGACGGCTCGAGCGGGCGCGCGGGACTCTGGGCGGAGACCGGATGGCGAGCGTCGTCGCAGTCCTGAGCGAGGCACTGGGAACTCTGCGGCGCGCCGTCGAGCTGGCGGAGAGAGGAGGCGCTGAAGCTGAGCAGCTTCGCACCACGCTGGGTGATGAGGAACGACGGCTGGGGTCGGCGCTGTTGGCTGCAGCGGGCGTCATAGTAGAGGCGTTCACCGATGACGATCTGGTCGTCCCCGGCCAGAGCCTGGAGATCGACGTCCAGATCTGGAACGGCGGGGAAGGTACGGCGGAGGTCGGTCGCATCACCCTGCGATCGCCGGCGGGCTCCCAGGATGGCCCGCCGCTTACCGTGTCGGCTGCTACCCTCGCGCGGCATAGCTTTCGCGTGACCATCCCCGCCGATGCGAAGCCGTCCCGGCCCTATTTCTTGGGCGCTCCGCGGGCCGCTGGGGTCTACAGCTGGCCGGCGGCCTCGCAGGAGCGCGGCACGCCGCTGGGCGAGCCGGTAGCGAGCGTGCAGATCGAGGTCGACATCGCCGGTCAGACGATCATCCGGGAGGTCGAGGCGGTCTATCGGTTCGCCGACCAGGCAAGGGGTGAAGTCCGCCGGCCGCTCTTCGTAGTGCCTGCGGTTGGTGTGCGGCTCGAGCCGGGCACGACGGTCTGGTCACTGGATAGAGATGGCGTTGCGAGCTTCAGTGTCAGCCTGCGTGGTGAGGAGCCCGATGGGGCCAACGGGCGTGTGCGGCTCGACGTGCCGGAGGGCTGGAGTGCCTCGCCGGCTGAAGCAGGTTTCACTCTGGATGCGCCGGGGTCCGCTGCGACCGTCGAATTTGACCTGAGGATTCCGGAACGTGTCGAATCGGGGCCCTACTTCATAACGGCGGTTGCAGAGACCGATGATGGGCGCAGCTATCGAGAGGGCTACTCGGTCATCGACTACCCTCACGTTCGCCGCAGCCTACTGTCTGGTGAAGCGAGGTCGCGCATCGAAGCGTTCGAGCTGAGTGTCAACAAGGACCTGAGGGTCGGCTATGTGCCGGGTGCTGGGGATGCGGTCGCCGACGCTA
>JBDHKT010000268.1:0-3917 GCA_039586255.1 Gemmatimonadota bacterium
GCCCCGGAAGCCCCCCCTCGCGACCGAGGGCCTTCCACAGCTCGTTGCACTTGCCGGGCATGAAGGGGCTGAGCAGCAGAGCCAGCCGGCCCAGAGCGCGAGCCAGGCTGCCGAGCACGGCGTCGAGCTGCGTGCGACCCGACTCGTCCTTGGCCAGCTTCCACGGCGCCTGCTCCTCGATGAAGCCGTTGGCGGCACGCGCCAGCTCCATCGCGGCCGTGATTCCCTGGTGAAGCAGGTAGCCATCCATCGCCTCACGGTAGGCCGCCAGCACCTCGCCGGCGCGCCGGTCGAGCTCGGTCTCCTCGGCCCTCGGAACCTCGGCCTCGCGGTACTTGTGGATCATCGCCAGCGTGCGGTTCGCCAGGTTGCCCAGGTCGTTCGCTAGCTCGGCGTTGTAAACGTCGTCGAAACGCTGCCAGGTGAAGTCGGCGTCGCCGTCCCAGGGGACCTCGCGCAGCAGGTAGTAGCGCAGCGGGTCGGGCCCGTAGCGCTCGGTGGCGCTCTCGAGGGTGACCGGCGCGCCGGCCGACTTCGAGAACTTGCGGCCGCCCCAATGGATGTAGCCGTGCGCCCAGACGGTCTCGGGCAACTCGACGCCGCCGGCCATCAGCATCGCCGGCCAGATGATGCAGTGATGTCGAGTGATGCCCTTGCCGATTACGTGCAGGCTCGCCGGCCACCACTCGCCATGCCGATCATCGGGGAATCCCACGGCCGAAAGGTAGTTGATCAGCGCATCGTACCAGACGTAGACCGCGTGCTGCTCGTCGCCGGGGAAGCGGATGCCCCACTCCCGTTGCGGCCGTGACACCGACACATCCTGCAGTCCTTCCTTGAGGACGTTGCGGATCTCGTTGCGCCGGATCTCCGGCTGCACGAACTCCGGGTGCCGCTCGATGTGCTCGAGCAACGCGTCACGGAACGCCGACAACCTGAAAAAGTAGTTGTCTTCCTTCGTCCACGAGATCTCGCGGTCCGGATGCTCCGGGCAGCGTCCCTCGACCAGGTCCTTCTCCTGCTTGAAGGTCTCGCAACGCTCGCAGTAGTAGCCCTCGTAAGTGCCCTCGTAGATGTGACCCGCCTGTTTCATGCGCTCGACCAGCTCGACGACCGCCCTCACGTGACGCGGCTCCGTCGTCCGGATAAAATCGTCGTGACTGATCGCCAGGCGCTTCCAGGCGTCCTCGAACACGACCGCCAGCCGATCCACCCACTCCTGCGGCTGCAATCCCGCTTCCGCCGCCGGCTCCAGGATGGTCTGCGAGTTCTCGTCCATCCCGATGACGAAGTGGACTTCGTCACCGCACAGCCGCCGGTAACGGGCGATGGCGTCGGCGCCGATCTTCTCGAAGGCGTGACCCAGGTGCGGGTCGCCGTTGGAGTAGTCGATCGCGGTCGTGATGTAGTATCGGGACAAGGCTCGGGCCTAGTTCTTCCTGGCGCTCCTGCGTGCTTCAACGGTCTCGCGCTTCAGGTCCTCGAGCGCAACCGTCCGTAGCTCGCCGGCAGAACCCCTCAGCGTCACGCGGTTCGCGAAGATGTTCACTCCTACGACTTCCTCTTCGCCCACCGAGGTGCGCACCTGCCGACCTTCCTTCGGGAAACGCTTGCGCGCCTGGACGTAGAAATCGTGCTCGTAGCGCAACGAGCACATCAGCCGGCCGCACGCCCCCGAGATCTGCGACGGGTTGAGCGACAGGTTCTGGTCCTTGGCTAGCTGCAGCGTCACCGGCTTGAGCTCGGGCAGCCAGTTCGACGAGCACAACTGGCGCCCGCAACGCCCCACGCCGTCCAGCCGCTTCGCTTCATCGCGCACGCCGATCTGTTTCAGCTCGATCCGCGTCCGGTACTTCTTCGCCAGGCTGCGCACCAGCGTGCGGAAGTCTACTCGCTTGTCAGCCGTGAAATAGATGATCAGCTTGTTGCGGTCCCACTGCCACTCTGCATCGCTGATCTTCATCTTGAGCTTGTGGTCCAGCACCATCTGCCGGACCTCGCGGCGGATCGTGCCCTCCTCGTCACGCAGTCCGAGGACACGCTCTACGTCCACCGGTGCGGCGCGCCTCAGCACCCGCCGGTTCGGCAAGCTGTTCGCGTTGCAGCCCTCGCAGGCCTCGCACTTCCTTCGCGCCAGTCCGTCGGTGGCGCTGACCAGGCCGAGGTCCTGGCCCCTGTCCGCGTCGACCACGATGTACTCGCGGTCACGGAGCGGCGGTGTAACGTGTGCCGTGAAGAACTCGCGGCGCTTCCCTTTGAAGCGTACTTCGATGAACTGGGGTTGCGGACCGCGGGAGATGATCCCGTGTGCGGCAGGTATCGGCTCTTCGCCGGACGCTTCTTCCGGGCGCTCGTCCTTCTCGTTGGGCGCCCGATCAATCACCGTCCCACGCTCCCATCTTGCGATACTTCGCGTAACGGCCGTCGAGCAGCTCGGCCACCGGCCGCTCGCTCAGCTCGGCCAGGATACGCGTCAGCGACTCCTTGAGCACCTTGGCTGTGCCCTCCCAGTCCTCGTGGGCGCCGCCGGGTGGCTCGCCGATGACCTCGTCGATCACGCCCAACTCCAAGAGGTCGGGCGCCGTCAGTTTGAGCGCCGCCGCTGCCTTCGAGCGTGCCTCTTCCGTGTTTTCCTTCCAGAGGATCGACGCGCACCCCTCCGGCGAGATGACCGAGTAGATCGCGTACTCGAGCATGATGATGCGGTCGGCGACCGAGAGCCCCAGCGCACCCCCGCTGCCACCCTCTCCGATCACCGCGGCGATGATCGGCACCTCGATCAGCGACATCTCCAACAGGTTCCTGGCGATCGCCTCGGCCTGGCCGCGCTCCTCCGCCCCGATCCCCGGATACGCCGCCGGCGTGTCGATGATCGTGATCACCGGCCGGCCGAACTTCTCCGCCAATCGCATCATGCGCAGCGCTTTGCGGTAACCCTCAGGGTGCATCATCGCGAAGTTGCGCTTCAAGTTCTCTTTCGTGTTACGGCCCTTCTGCTGCGCGATGACCATCAGCGAACGTCCGTCCAGACGGGCCCAGCCGCAGACCACCGCCGGGTCGTCCCGGAACGCGCGGTCACCGTGCAACTCGACGAAGTCGGTGAAGATGCGCTCGATCATGTCGAGCGAGTGCGGACGCTGCTGGTGCCGCGCGATCTGTACCCGCTCCATCGGAGTCAGCGAGTCGAGCGTCTCGGCGCGCAACTCCTCCAGGCGGCCCTCCAGCTTCTTGAGCTCCGCTTCCACGTCGAGCCCCCTCTCGCTGGCCAGCTCTTTTAGCTGCCCGATCCGGGCGACCACGTCGCCGATCGAGCGCTCGAAATCCTGATGAGATGCCATAAATCGCGATACTGCAGTTGACTACGAGTATGCCGGAACTTGATAAGATAGCACAAGACGCGGAATAGTGCAGGGGATACGGTAGCCGGTGGCCGGCAGCTACCGGCTACCAGTCAGATCTCCACCAGTCGCACGCGCGCTTCACCCAGCACGCCGCGCAATTCCGCCAGCACCGACGGTACCGGGGCGACACGAAGCGCTCGTGAGCGTAGCCGCGAGGGCTCATCGCCACCGTTCTCGAAGACGACGTGGATGGCCGCCGGCCCCGGATGCGCCCGGGCGATCTTGATTGCCTTCTCGAGGCGGTCGGCGTCGACCTCCGACGAGCTCGACAGTTCGAGGCAGACGGCGACGCGTCCGCTCTCGTAGACTTCTTCCAGCGGCGTGGCGGCGTCGAGGAACAGCGGCGGGTCGCCTTCGTCGCGCTCCCGACCCGAGACGCTGCCTCGCAGCAGGACCGGCTTGCCCTGCTCGAGCGTCTCGCGGTTCCTGCTCCAGGCGTCGCGGAACGCGAGCGCGGTGGCCGTGCCGTGGTAGTCCTCAAACACGATGCGCGCCCACTCCGAGCCGTCCTTGCGC
>JBDHKT010000269.1:0-3907 GCA_039586255.1 Gemmatimonadota bacterium
CGGGAAGCGGCCGGCCTTGTGAGCCTTTGCCAGCTGGAGGTAGTCGCGCCAGGTGAGATCGATCCTGGATCGCAGTTCGTCGTCCACGGGGCGCACGACTTTGGCGGGCACACCCATGACGAGTGAGCCGGCGGGCACCTTGGTGCCCTCGGTGATCAGTGCGCCGGCGGCGATGACCGAGCCGGTCTCGATGACGGCTCCGCTGAGCACGGTCGCGCCCATACCTATGAGGCACTCGTCCTCGATGACGCAGCCGTGGATGAGGCAGCGGTGGCCGACACCGACCCGGGCGCCGATGAGGGTGGGCAACCCCGGATCGATGTGGACCACGGTGTTGTCCTGGATGTTTGTCTGTTCGCCGATGGTAATGGGCTCGATGTCACCCCTGACGACGCAGCCGTACCAGATGCTCGCCTCGCTCGCGACGGTTACCCGGCCGAGGACGGTGGCGTTCGGCGCCACGAACGCATCGGGGTGGATCGTTGGAGTGTGAGGTTCCTTCATTCAGCCTCCGTGGTTCGTTAGGCACTAGGCTGTCTGTGGTGAACGGTGACCACTCTTAGTTACCGCACACCGTCTACCGCCCAGCTGCTCCGAGCAAGAACTCGCGTATGCCGAGGAGCACGCCACGCGCGTACGCTTCCTGCCAGACCGGGTTCCTCAAGCCCGCTTCCTGATCCGGGATCATCATGAATGCACCTTCGGTAAGCGCCGCGGGCATCCATGTGGTACGCACGAGGGCGAGGCTCGCGCGGCCGAAGCCGAGGTCGCGGAGCCCCATGGTCTCGAGGAGATTCTGCTGAAGTGCACGGGCCAGATCCAGCGAATGGCGGTGAAAGTAATAGACGCTCGTCCCGTGGCGCTCGAACGGGTTGACGCCGTCGGGTAGCGCATTGTTGTGAATCGAGACGAGTATCTCCGCATCTAGGAGCTCAGCCAGGTCAGTGCGATCGTAGAGGCGCACGACGCTGCGGTCGGCGCGAGTCAGGATCACACGCACCCCTTCTTCCTCCAGCAAGCGCCTGAGCTTGAAGGCGATTGCCAGGTTGGCTTCGCCTTCGTAGAGGCGTGTCGGCCCCGTTGCGCCCGCCGGCGGGTGACCGGGATCCACGAGGACGGTCCGACCGGCGAACGGTCGCTCTGGATCTATGGTCGGCGGCTTGCGGATCTCCAGGACGAGCGCGCCGTGCCGGTAGCCTGCGCGGTAACCCCACGGCTGTCCCGCGAGGTCGATGTGCAGGAGGTATCGATCGGAGGCGACCTGCTCCCAGCGGGCAGCCTGTAGGAAGGGGTCGCTCGGGCCGTACTGCAGCCAATCGGTGTTCGAGTAGGCACCGTACAGGGTAAGCGTCAGACGAGCCCCGTCGACCTCGATACTGTACGGCACGGGTTCGGCGATCGAGACGTTCACACGAAGCCGGTCGGGTGCGCCGGTGAATCTCACCGTCCCAACTCGTGCGCGCTCGGGCAGCGACGCGCCGCGCAACCAGACGAGCTCATCTGCCGCCACCCACGCCTCGGTTTGCCCATCGAGGGCAATCCGTACCGTTGCGTTCCGTCGACCGGTGACTCGGCCACGCACGCCATCGGTCCACTGCCAATGGGTTGTGGCGCCCGCCCCTGCACGGCCGATCACGAAACCGTCGCGCCCGGTGCCCGCCGGCTCCTCCCGCAGCTCGACGACCGGTCCCCGCCCCCCGAGGACCCAGAGGTCGAGAGGAAGCGGCGAACGCGCGGTATCACCGGCGACGATGACCTCCAGCCGTGCGCAGTCCGAGGGCACGACCGCTTCACCGAGCACGTCCTCTCCCCCGGTCGGAGTACCTGCCGCCTGGCTCGGCACCTCGGGGAGCGGTGACTCGGTCGAGTCCGCAACGACCTCCAAGGTGTCGCCGACCTCCGCGGTATCCGGCGGCGGCGGAGCGCAGTAGTGCGTCAGGTCCGGGAGGCCCGCGGGTCCGGGAGGGATGTCCGGGCTCAACCTGCCCCGCCCCAGCGGCGCCTGCGCGATCAGCTCGCCCTCGTATATGCCGGTCCATGGCGAAGCGGCGGCCGACATCGGTATGCGGCCGAAGGCCCAGTTCGCTGCCGCACTGCTCCCCTCGACCGCGGCCAGCTCAGCGAGCGGGACCGAATCACCGTCCGGCAACAGCAGGCGAACCTGTGCGCCGGGCGATGCGCGCACCCGGATGGGGACTATCTCTCCCTCCTGTACCCACCAGGCGCCGCCGGGCACCACGCTCCCGGCGTCGATGACGGCCGAGTCGCGGGGCAACGGCACGACCGGCCGGGGCAGGAATACGGTGCGAACGGAGTGGGCACGCTGCGACCCGAGGGTCGCCGCCAACTCGTACCGCGCCAACGTATCGTGCGGCGACGCCGGCACGGGCAGCCAGGCGATGAAGGCGCCGTTCGGTTCCACGCGGACGCGCTCGCCGTTTATCGTCAGCTGGGCGTTTCCGTCGCCTACCGAGCCGAAGATGAAGTTGGAGTCACGGGCTGAGATGAAGCTGCTGTCCACCGGGTAGACGACATCGATGGCGAGCGGGCCGCTGCGCGGCGTTATGGGCGGCGGACCCGTCAGCTCGGGCACGCGGGCCGCGCACGCAGCACCGACTATCGTAATGAAGAGTATGGCGGCACCCGTTCGCACACTCAAACCACCCGCCACTAAGACCTCCAGCGCATCGGTGGGGAGCTTGGATTACAAGGTGCCGCAATGTACGGCGTCTATTCCCAACAGGTCAAAGGCCGACGAGTGGTGTCAAGCAGCCGGAAGTTCGCGCGCCACGCTCGATCGCCTCAGCAAGAGAAAGGCGACGGCGGCGACCCCCAGCGCGGCCACGCCGCGTACCCAAGGCCCCAGAACCAGCCAGCCGATTCCGAACAGGGATGCAAACAACAGCACGATCCCGAGGCCCCCGGATCGCACATCGGCGCCCAGATCCTGCAGCGGCGCCAGACCGGTGATCTCCTGCTGGCGCCGCCAGCCGGGGCCGCCGGGCCGTGTGCGCCGGTAGAACTCGGCCAGCGTCTCCTCCGACTCGGGTCGCGTGAGCAGCATGGTCGGCAACCAGACGGCCAGCGAGCCGAACGCCGTTACCGCCAACCGCACGCCGAAGTCGATCTCGCCGAAGGCCGGCAAGTAAGACAGGAGCGCGATGAGCATGCCGGCGAGCATTGCCGCCAGCTCACCCCACGCGTTCACGCGCCACCAGAACCATCTCAAGATGAGCACCGCACCGGGCCCGGTGCCGATGGCGATCATGAAGCGGAAGACGGTTCCGATATCCTGGGCGAAGAATGCAGCCGTCGCGGCGAGTGCCACGATGACCACCGAAGCGAGGCGGCCCACGAGGATCTTCTCTTCGTCGCCGGCCTCGGGATGCGCCCAGCGCACGTAGAGGTCGTTCACTATATACGAGGCGCCCCAGTTGATCAGTGTCGAGACCGTCGACATGAACGCCGCCAGGAAAGAGGCGATCACAAGGCCCAGCAGTCCGGCCGGCAGGTAGTCGAGCATCAACTGGATGTAACCGATCTCGGGGTCGGCGAGCGTTGGGTAGAGGATCAGGGCGACGAGGGCCACGACGATCCACGGCCAGGTGCGCACGACGTAGTGCAGCACGTTGAACAGCCATGCCGCCTTCTGCGCGTCCTCCTCGGTCTTCGATGAGATGAAGCGTTGGATGAACATTCCGCCGCCGTCGGTGTTGCGGAACGCCCACCACTGTATCCCGATGTAGGCGAGGAAGGTGGTCATCGACAGCTGGGCGACATCGGACCACGGCATGAAGTCGAGCCGGTCGCTCAACCCCTGCTGGATCAGGGTCGCCTTGACGCCGGCGATGCCGCCGACATCGGGCAACGCAAAGGCGACGACGATCAGAGCGCCGATCAAGGCGAG
>JBDHKT010000270.1:0-4454 GCA_039586255.1 Gemmatimonadota bacterium
GACCGAGATGGTGACAACCAGACCGAAGAGCGCGTAGAACAAGAAGTCCCACCCCGCCATCGACCAGCCTCTGCTTCGCGCTTCCGCGGGGTTCATCGTTATGGTGATGAACCGCTGGCGGAGAAGCCAGTGGACCGCGCCGATGACCGCGTAGATGCCAGCCGTCCTCCAGATCTGGGGCCAGCTCACCCACAGGAGGCTGCCGGTTAGAAGCTGCTCGACGTGCTCGGACCCTCGCGGCGCCTGGGCGGCGAGCAGGATCGTGGCCGCTGTTGCGACCACGTAGACGATCCCGATAATCGCCTCCTGCGGTATGTAGTTGTGCTCCAAGCGTGTCACGCTGAACAGTCCGGCAGCGACCAGGGTGGCGGCCAGGCCGATGGCATAGCCGGCCACGGGTTCCGGGACGCCTAGCCAGCCACCCAGCGTGTGCGCGAGTCCAAGGTTGGCCGCCGCCCAACCCATGGCGGCAGTCTGAGCGAGTGCGAGGTCCACGAAGATCACACCGCGCGCGATGATGTGGATGCCCAGGTATGCGTGAATCCCGACCAGGATGAGCGAGGCCACGAGGGCCGGCAACATCAACTCGAGCATACTATACACCTCTGTGTAAGCTCAGTCCCGATGATCGCGCCGTTGGTCGAGCGCCAGGAAGGCTTCGGAGAGGCCCAAGACCCAGCTGTCGATCAGGTCGAAGTAAGTATCCACTCCTTCCAACCCTGCGACGTGCTCCGGGACTATGACGGCCCTGGCATCGGTGCGTGAGGCGACGCGCTCCACCTGCGTGCGACTGAAGTAATTGGCGGCGAAAAGCACACCCACCAGCTCATCGCGCATGAACTCGACTACCTCTCCAAGATGTCCTGGCGCCGGCGGGATTCCCGGCTTCGGCTCGATGTAGATGGCGCACTCGATCCGGAAACGGGCGCTGAAGTACGCCCAGTTCTTGTGGTAGCATGCCATGCGCCGGTCGCGGAACGCCGCCGCCTCCGCCAGCCAACCGCCGAGATACTCGGTAAGCGGCCGCTCCTGGTAGCTCTGGTTGGCCGCGAAGTCCCAGAACTCGTAGTTGCGTGCCAGCTGCAGGATGGTCTCTGCTCCTAGCATGTCGACGAGCTGGTCGCCGAACAGCCGCCGCATCACCCGGTCCTCGAAAGCTCTTGCATTCGCCTCGTAGATTGACGCATTCCGCGAGTCTACGGTCCGCAGCGTCGCCAGGATGTTTCGGGCGATGATGATCGCGTTGACCGGGTCCGTGTGGATGTGGGGGTTACCGAACACGTGGACGTCGCCCCCGGCGCGCGACACGCTCTGGGGAACCTCTAGCAGCTTAACGCCGGAGTAGGCCACCACGTGGCCGGAGCCGCCCTCGACGACCCGAGGATTCCTCGCCCGGTCAATGACCGCGGGAACCCAAAGCTCGAGGTCGAGTCCGGTAACCACGAATATGTCTGCATCGCCGACCATCGCGGCGAAGCTCGGACGCGGGCTGACGAAGTGGGGGTCTTCGTCGCCCCGGCCGATCGCGTTCACTTCGGCGAGCTCTCCGGTCAGCTCCCGGGCGATTGCCGCGTATGTGGGCAGCGTCGTCACGATTTGGAGTTTTTCTTGAGCTTCAGCGCGCTCGGCGATGAGCGGCAGCAAGAGCGCCAGCCCGACTCTCGCCATCTGTCGCACGTTCGTCCAGTCATTCGCTTTGAGTGCCATCCTCGATCTCCTACAGAGCCGTCGGTCAGTATGTTTCGTGCTTGTGCGGGCCCATCGCCCAGACGGTCTGCAGCAACACCGTATGGCTGCCGTCGCCGTCCTGCGGCTTCACATAGTTGTACTGCAGGCGGAAGAATACCCATTCGCTCTGCCACCAGGTGATGCTCGGCACCAGCTGGTACAGCTCGCCACCCGCTCCGTAGTTGTCCAGGTAGTCGCCCCTGATCCCGGCGAGCCAGCGTCGGTTCAGCCGGTAGTTCGCCTGGAGGTATCCCCCGTTCCCGGTAAGATCACTGGGTCCGAGGTCCCGTCTGGCGAGATACCACTCGCCCTTGAGGCTGAAATCACGATAGAGAGCCCGACCGGGTGGCCTCCAGCGTAAGGAGAAGTCGACGGCCAGCAGGCTGGCCTTGAACGGTTGTTCTGCATCCTTGTTCTCGCCGTACACCCCTGTCGCGCCGAACTGAAGGTAGGTGCTGGCACTTACTTCCCAGAAGCTCCGGACGTTGCCTAGGAAGCTCAGCTCGTTGGCACTCTCGAACAGCGCTTCGTTCTCGCTGCGGGTGATTTCCAGCGTGGCGACATGCGTGCCGGGCCCCGTGACGAGAGTCGGGAGCGCGAACGCGAGGCCAGTCTGGATCAGACCATCGTCACCCAGAAAGGCCACCGCCGGCAACGGGCGGTCGACCTCTAAAAGCGCATGCGTGTGCCAGCGGTTATAGACGCCGATCTCCTGACGGAACTTCCCTATCTTCAAGCCGAGGTTGGCGGGAAGACCGACCCAGTACAGGTAGCCCTCCTCGATTCCGAAGCCGCTGTGCCCATGCCCCTCGCCTTCTCCTTCCAGATCCAGCCCAGCGATCTCCAGTTCTTCCTCGTAGGCGACGAAGATTTTCGTTCGCGTGTAAGGGTCGAGTGCGGCCTCGAAGCCGAACTCGAACTCCCTCGGCACCCCGGTGAATTTGTTTCTCTCCCCGGCTGGCGCTGTATACGTCCCTACAACGTCGCCGGTTACGCTGATCTCGGGGTTCAGGATACTCAGGTCGCGCGTGTGACTCTCCTGCGTCGTGTCAGGCGGTTCCTGCTCGGCGGCAGCCGCCTGTGCCGCCGCACGTAACGCTTCGAGCTCGGCCGCCGCCCCCAGCGCCGCGCTGTCGGCCCCCTCGCCTCGCGCCAGCGCCTCCAGCAGGCTATCGAGACGTGCCTCGAGTTCCCTGATGCGGGCCTCCAGGCTGTCGATCTTCGCCTCCTGTGCCCAGGAGCTCACCGGTGCAGCGGCCGTTAGTGTCAGGGCCAGTGCGACGAGGGCAATGGTTCGTTTTACGTGCATTACCCGCTCCTGGTTCAATCCAATGGGAGCTCGAGCGCAGCCGGCCGAACCGACTTGGCGCAGGCGTGCCTTTGATGCGTGCTCTCTTAGAAATCGAGTCGGCTGGTGGCCGACCTACAGGTCAGGCCGAGGTGGGAGGTCCGCGAGCCGGTTGAAGACGGGTATCCCCGCCGCTGCGCGCGATTTCCGTTGCGCAGGGGACGTCGTTGACGGGCCGAGCAGGTTGCGCGAACCGCGGCGCCGATGAGGCCGGCGACCACGTGGACTGGTATACCAGGATGCAGAGCCGGTGATCGTGTGCCGTAGCGCAGCAGGCGCAGTGCTCGACTTCGATGTGCGACTGCCTGTCCGGTATCGAGCGAACATCCAGCGCAAAGCGTCCGCCTGTTACCAGCGGTGCCGCGACTAGCAGTTGCAGGGCGACGATTCGCCTGAGGATTCCCCATGTTCGCATGATCGATTCAGACTATTCAGCGCTCCCATCGGTGTCAAGCTGCATCTTGGCAGTCGTTCATCGACTCTCGTATCTTTGCGCGTGGAGACGAGCTAAACCACTGAGTGTACGGAGCGACGCATGTCGTTCATCTCAACGGTGTACCTGATTTCCGTGATCAGCGGGTCAAATGGAACCGCGCCGCCGGCGGCCGCTATCGGGTTCGCCCTGCTGACGGCCCTGGGAATGTTGGTCGGCGTTTGGACGGTTCGCCGTTTCGAGCCCTGGGCGATCAGACACACCGCCGAACTGATCGCCTTTGCTGCCGGCCTGCTGGTCTGTGGCGCGCTGCTACACCTCCTACCGCGTGCGGCGAACCTCGTTGGCGCAGAAAAGGGTCTTGTCTGGACCCTCGTCGCGTTCATCGTGTTCTATGAGCACCATCACGACCACGCCGTCCAGACAGTGGGGCCGGTCGTCGTGGTCGGTCTGGCGATCCACTCGATCGTCGACGGCGTTTCGGTCGGTGCCGGGCTGACTGCCGGCGCGCTCCTCGGCTCTGTCACGGCCATGCTCGTGATTGCGCACAAGCTGCCGGTTGGAATCGCCGCCATGTCGGCGCTCTACCACTCTGGTGTTCCCGGGCAGCGCGCCGCTCTGATAACTGCCGCTCTCGCCATGGTCACACCGCTCGCGGTGCTGGTCAGTTACTTCACTTTCAGAGGCATCTCGGACGAGCTGCTGGGAATCCTCCTCTCGCTGGCCGGCGGTTCCTTCCTCTACATCGGAGCCGCGGACCTGCTGCCCGAAGGTCAGGCCCACGGACGACCGACTAGCACAGGGATGTTCCTCCTCGGCTCTCTCGTCATGGTGGCCATCAAACTCGCCGCGCATTGACCTCACTCTTCGGTATTTATTCAATTGACGTTATTCCCCGCTCGCATTACTATGGTTACAGGCGATTGCAGGGCCGCAGCGACCCAT
>JBDHKT010000271.1:0-3879 GCA_039586255.1 Gemmatimonadota bacterium
GCGGGGCCGCGACTGACGAAGGCGAGCCAGTCGCCGTCGTAGGACCAGCGCGGCGCCCGGACGTCCCTGAAGCCCGTGGCCGCGGGGCGCGCCCCCGTGGCCGGTCGCCAGACGTAGAGCTCGGTCCGGTACTCGTCCTCCTCCAGCGGCGCACCGGCCACGGTGAAGGCTACCGACCCACCCTGCGGCGAGACCTGCAACCCGCTCAGCCGCTTCAGCTCCAGGTACTCCTCGATGACGACTGGAGTCTGCGGTGGTTGAGTGGCTTGGGGTGAGATCAGAAATAGGAGAAAGGAGAGAAGCATCGTTCGTTCGTGTCACCTCTAAGTCGAGATATCGCGGCGGGGATGGCCCAGAAACTGGGGCAATGGCGCGGCCGGCACAAGCTAGTTCCCGTCTACCTGGACGCCTTGTCCAGGAGGTCACCCGCGAGCAGCAGCCAGCCGGCGGCGGCGAGGGCCCAGAGGGTGAACGCCGCCACGCCGGTGAGCATCGCGTTCCGCCAGGTGAAGAACCTGCGAGCGCCCTTGGGCCGAGGCTGGACCTTCACGCCCTGACCTTCTCGCTCCCCCTCCAATTCGACCTTTAGGGTTGGGTCTGAACGCCCCGCGCTGGGGATCCCGTGCTGTACGTACGCCGTGATCACGACGATGGGGAGGCCGATAATCAGAAGGATTATGGCGACGACGGTGAACGAGTGGGGGAGTTGCGACTTACGCTCGATCAGGGCACCGACAACCTCGAAGGCAATACGCGCAAACACCAGGTAGGCCAACAGTGCCTGCCAGATAAAGCGCCGGTGTACTTGGCGCAGCAAGTCTTTAAGGCGTTCCAGGAGCGGCCTCTATCGCGCCTGTACGTTCACCATGCCCGCAGCCCGACCGCGGGCGCGAATGTAACAAGATGCGACGCCGGGGCGGCAGGATCAACGCGCCGGGATCGGCTTCAGGGCGCCAGCGATCCGTCATAGTTCAACAGGAACTCGAGGAACCTGGAGACCTCGATCATGTCCTTCCCGACGAAGCGGATGCTGTGAGAGTCGGTGCGCTCGACTATCGGCAGATAGGCGAGGACCTCCGACGGCCTGTAGTTCTTGAACGTAACATCGAGCGTAATGGGTCGCTCGAGGACGTAAGGCTCGAAGTCGTCGAGGCGCTCGATTGCCGTCCTGACTTTCTCGCGGATGAGGTTGTAGGCGGCCCCGGGCATTAACGTCCTGGCCGAGTGATAGCTGATCGCCCACTTGACCACGGCCGTCTCTATGTCGCCGAGCAATGCGCGGCTCTCCTCGGCGATGGCATCATCTCCCGAGATCATGACGACCGGCACGCCGAAGTGGCCGGCGATGGCGGCGTTGATCCCGGCTTCGGGTACCGCGACCCCGTTCAGGTAGACGCCGGCGAGCCGCCCGCTCGACATCGTGTGGGCGCGGACGCCCGCCGGGTTGTTCGTGCTCGAGTGATAACCGATGAAGATCGCCGCGTCGAAGGTCTCATCGATCCCCTCCATCATCCCGAGCGGGCGCGTCCACGACCGAATGAGCGTCACGTCCTCCGGCAGCCTGTCGAGCAGCAGGTTCTCTCCGTTGCCGTGGGAGTCGCTGATCACGAACTCGGTTGCGCCGGCGGCGCGGGCGCCTTCGATGGCGGCAAGGACCTCGTTGGTCACCCACTCCCGGGCCCTCCCATACTCGAAGCCCGAGGGGCCGAGGTGGTCTCCCGTGACCACGCCGACGACACCCTCCATGTCGACGGAGATGTATATCCTGTAGCCGTCCTGGGCGCCGAGCTGCCCGCTCGGCAGCACCAGCAACACAGCAGCGAGAACGGCAACCCTTGCTCTCATCGTGTCCCTCAACCGGGTTATATAGCCATGCGTATGTCGTCCGAGCCGTGGAGGAATGGTAGTCTGGCCGGGGCGCGCCTGCCAGCGTGCGGCGGAATCGGGGCGGCGTTGTCACTGATCTGCATCGGTGGTAACATCGAGCGTGTCGCCGACCGGGCCACCAACATCGGCGAGGACGTCCCGCCACGCGGGTGAGCCGGAGGAGTAGGGTCCGGACGGCGGTAGCGGTGGTGTCACAGCCGGCGGCGTCTGTGCGGCCGGCTGTTTCGCTTTGGAGGGCAGAGCGATGAACCTGGCGTGGAGTGACATTCAAGCGGTTGCGATCCCCGCGGCGATCGCCGTGCTGGGCTTGATAGTCGGGATGATTGTGCGCAAGACGGTCGTTGCGCGGCTCGGCAAGGTGGCGGCGGCTACGAAGTCGGTGGTCGATGACGTCGTGCTGGCCGCGGTGCGGGGGCCGGTGGTCCTGTGGTTCGTGATCGCAGGTCTCTACGCGGCCGTGCAGGTGACGACGCTTCCGCCGCGGATCACCCTGCTCATCCAGCAGATCCTGATCGTTCTGGTGATCTTTTCGATCACCTGGGCTGTGGCGCAGATCGCCGCTGCACTCGTGGAGAATGCGGCGCGCAGGGCGCCCGAGACGCTGCCGGGCGCGACGCTAGTCACGCACCTTGCCCGGGTCGCCGTTGTCGCCGTCGGCATACTGGTCATCCTGCAGACCCTGGGCATCTCGATCACGCCGATCATTACCGCCCTCGGTGTCGGGGGTCTTGCGGTGGCTCTGGCGCTTCAGGATACGCTGGCGAACCTGTTCGCCGGCATACACATCCTGGCGTCGCGCCAGTTGCGGCCGGGCGACTACGTGAAGCTGGCGTCGGGCGAAGAGGGCTACGTGGTGGACGTGACCTGGCGGCAGACGACGATCAGGCAGTTACCCAACAACATCATCGTCGTCCCGAACGCACAGATCGCATCCTCCACACTGACCAACTACCACCTGCCGGAACGCGAGCTGTCGCTGATCGTGCAGGTGGGTGTGGCCTACGAGAGCGACCTCGAGCACGTGGAGCGGGTGACCCGCGAGGTCGCGATCGAGGTCGAGCGCGAGGTGGAGGGCGGCGTGTTCAGCTACGAGCCCCTGATCCGCTTCCACACCTTCGGCGACTCGAGCATCAACTTCAGCGTGATCATGCGGGGCAAGGAATTTGTGAACCAGTACCTCCTCAAGCACGAGTTCATCAAGCGGCTGCATCGACGGTACAACGAAGAGGGGATCGAGATTCCGTTCCCGATTCGGACGGTTGTGATGCAGGGGGAGGATGTGGAGGTGTAGCGACGCGGTGAAGTGATCAGTGATCGGTGATCAGTAATCAGTAGGCGACTATCAGAGGTCTGTGGTCCTTTGCCATTCGCCAGCTACTGATCACTAAAACGTCAGCCCCGTGGCAGTGACCTCCGCCCCCAATCCGTTCATCAGCGCGAGCCCGTAATCCAGCCCCAAGTCGATTGACCTCGGCGCGTGCAATTCCATGGGATTCCCCGCCGTTTCGATGTTCAGGGTGCAGAGGCCGAGGCGGCGCTGGAACGGCGTCTGCCTGAGGTGCAGCGCCTGGATCTTTCTTATCGGGACTATATAGGTACGGCGGTTCCAGAGCCCCTCACGCACGAGCGCGTAGGAGCCGGCGCGTGCGTGGCCCAGGTGCCGGTAGTGTGCGTGGGCCAGGAACCACGCCGGGACCAGGGCGATCAGCAAGAGAAAGGCATCCGGCGTCGTCAGGATGGCCAGCACAAAGCTCGCCGCGATGACGACGAAGGCGCGGCGTATGAACAACCGTCGCCGCGCCCGTGGGTGTGAAGGGCGCCACTCGACGTCATCCCACTCGAGCTCCGGATAGACGGTGTGCAGGTAGTCGTTCAGGCCGCCCGTGCGGATGATCGGCGACAGCGTTTCCATCCTCTCATCTGCTTTCAGGCCCGGGCCGTAGCCGGCGGTCTGCACTTTCAGCGAGGCCAGATTCAACCAGCGCCGCAGTA
>JBDHKT010000272.1:0-3877 GCA_039586255.1 Gemmatimonadota bacterium
GGTCGAAATGCTGGCTCGGTCCGCGCGGGGCCAAGGAAAGCAGGCGAAAGTCCACATCAAGGTAGACACCGGGTTGGGGCGAGTCGGGGTCCCCTACCACGAAGCGCCCTCCTATATAGAGAGGATCGCCTCGCTGCCGGAGATCGCGATCGAGGGGATCTTCACCACCCTGACCGAAGAACCTGACTTCGACCGGGTCCAACTGGATCGTCTCATCCGAGTGTGCGATGCCACCGAGGGTAAGGGTATCTCGGTTGGAGTGCGGCATGCCGCCAGCAGCCTGGCGATCTCGACCTTCCCCGACTCGTTCCTCGACATGGTGAGACCCGGCAACGCCATCTACGGGTTGGAGCCGCTGGCCAACATGGATCTCAAGCCGGTCATGTCGGTGAAGACGAGGGTGATCTATGTGAAACGACTGCGGCCGGGAGATTCGGTCTCGTATCACAGGTTGTTTACGGCCGAGCGCGAAACGCTCGTCGCAACGCTCCCCCTCGGTTACTCCGACGGCTGTCCTCCGCAAGGGGTCGAGGAGGCCGAGGTCCTGATTCGGGGTCGGCGCTGGCCGCTCATCGCCGCGGTGACGGCGAACCACAGCACGGTGGATGTGACAGGCGCCGCGGAGGTGGAGATCGGGGATGAGGTGGTGCTCTTCGGTAGGCAGGGCGGAGAGGAGTTGTCGATCGGCGAGGTCGCCGCGCGGGCCGGAAGCTCGGTGTACAAAGTGGCCATCGGAATGAACCCATTGGCGCCCAGAGTTCATATCGACGCGTAGGAGTTTCACGTATGTGCCGTCACCCGGACGTCCTCGATGTCTGGGCCTAAAGAGAATTAGTTCCCCACCTCGGAAAAAAACTTCCCGGTCAGATTGGCCGTGCGTTCGCTAAGTCTCGTGGCGGCATTGCCTATTGGCACGGCACGGAAATGGCAGGGTCTGGGCGGACGCCTGAGTTAGCCGACAGCGTTTCGACCTCGAACCGTGGACCGTGGAGGTTACGATGCAGTTATCCCGCCTGACGCTGCTAGCCGCCTTCGTGCTGTCTCTTTCCGTTGCTGATGTGAGCTTCGGCCAGAACGGCAACGGTGAACTGACCGGGAACGGCGCGCCCAACGGTCCCCACTACAACCTCAACATCATCGGCATGTCGAAAGAGAAGAACGGCGACATGACCGGCAACAGCGGACACCGCATCTTCGTGCGTCTCGGGACTCGAAAGCCCGATGCCCCGGTGCGAACCAGGATAAGTCTCCGAGAGGGCGACACGTATCAGGTCGTCGATGCCGATGGAACTGATGGCGGCGCGATCTTCGAGCTGCCGGCGCCCGGTCCCTACACGATCTGGGTTCGGGGTCTCGGTAGACCTCACGGCCAGACGGAGATGTCGACCTGCGCCGAGGATATCGCCGATGAACTCGACGGCAGTCTCGAATCGGGTGAGATCTGCTCGACGGAATCGGTGATCGAGATACGCCAGAAGGGCCGGCGGCGCTTTCAGGATGTGACGGACGAGCTCACGACGATCCAGCTGCCTGAAGGCAGCGACGCCGCACTGGCCTGCGGAGACACGAACGTGAGCCTCTTCGCGGATTGCCTGGAAGATTACTTCTGGGCCTACGATAACAACGGTCTGCGCCTGCTTCAGGTGCGGTTCTACTATGCGGAGCCTTAGGCTACGAAGGTTGTGAGACATTAGTCGTTGACAGCACCGGCGCCGCGGCCTGGCCTGGCAGGGCTACAGGTCTTGCTGCCGCACAGTCCGCGTCCCCGCCGGGAGTCCCAATCACGCCTGCCGGAGGGAGTCCCATGTCCTCACCGCTCTCACGTCGACGGACAATCTCTGTAGCCGTTCTAGCCTTCGCCGCCGGCGCGGTCTGGCTCGGCTGCGGCCGCGATGCCGGCGATCTCATGGCGCCCCCCGACGCCGTGCTCAGCCAGCGGCTGGCGATCCAGACGGCCATCGCTGTCCAGGACCGCCACACTCCTGAGCTCATCGAGATCCCCGGCGTCGTCGGGACGGCGACGGCGCTGGGTGCGGACGGCGGGCCGGTGCTGCGGATTTTCACCGAGCGGCCGGGCGTCGCCGATCTGCCCGCTCGGTTGGAGGGCTTGCCGGTGGAGGTAAAGGTGACGGGGCTGGTTATGGCGCGGACCGATCCGACGGCGCGCTTCCCGCGGCCGGTGCCGACGGGGGTATCCACCGGTCATCCCAACATCACGGCGGGCACGATCGGTGCCCGCGTGCGGGACGCGCTCGGCAACGTCTACGCACTGAGCAACAACCACGTCTATGCCGACCAGAATCGGGCAAATCTGGGTGACCCGGTGTTGCAGCCGGGTGCCATCGATGGCGGTCAGTACCCGGGCGATCAGATGGGAGTGCTGGACAGCTACATGCCCATCGACTTCTCGTTCAGCGGTTACAACACGATGGACGCCGCTATCGCGCTGTCGACGCCGGGTGACCTCGGCAACTCGACGCCAGCCGACGGCTACGGCACGCCCAACTCGACAATCCACGGCGACTCGGACGGCGATGGCTTCTTTGACAGCACCAGCGACCTGCTGGGTCTTGCGGTGCAGAAGTACGGCCGGACAACAAAGCTCACGCAGGGCACGGTCACCGAGGTGAACGTCTTCATCGAGGTCTGCTATGAGGTGATCTTCAACTTCTGCATCAAGTCGGCCTACATGTACGATCAGCTCGGAATCAGCCCCGGGGACTTCAGCGGCGGCGGCGACTCGGGCTCGCTGATCGTCAGCCAAGACGGACAGAACAGCCCGGTGGGGCTGCTGTTCGCCGGGGGCAGCGAGCGGACCTTCGCCAACCGCATCGACTTGGTGCTGAGGGAGTTCGGCGTTTGGATCGACGGAAGTGCCCCGACGCCGATCGTCGACGTGGCGGTGACAAGCGTCGATGCGCCGAGCCCCGTGGACCAGGGCGATCTGGTTCAGGTCGATGTGACGGTGCGGAATGTGGGTAGCGAGGCGGTGGGTGGCTTCGATGTGACGCTTACGGATCTGACCGATGGCCTGCCCGTTCTAACGCAGACGATCGATGGGCTGACGGCCGGCACGTCGACGACGCTGACCTATCAGTGGGACACTACTGGCGATAGCCCCGGCGATCACGTGCTTGAGGCCGGACACGCGCTTACCGGTGACGAGAATCCGTCCAACGATGCGGCGACGACCACCGTCACGGTCAACGAGCCCACGGTGCCGACGCCGGCGCCTGACGTGACCGGCTGCGATCCCAACAGCGGTAGTCGCAAGCAGAAGCTCATCGTCAGCATCTTAGGCGCTGACATCCAGGACGGCGCCACCGTGAGCTTCGGGGCCGGCATCGCGGTCCGCCGTGTCACCTACGTGAGCTCCTCACGGCTTGACGCCAACATACGGATCGGGACGCGGGCGGCGCGCGGTGACCGCGCTGTGACCGTCACCAACCCTGACGGACAGAGCGGCATGGGCGCGGCCTGCTTTACTGTGAATTGATCGGCCGGCTCGCTGGGTTTGCCGTTGACCAATTGCCGAGGGGGAGGGTGGGGCGCTCCCCCTCGCGCATTGTCGCCGGGGGCCGGTGGCTACCGGCCGGCATGGGACTTCTGCTCGTCGGCCTGCTGACCTTGGGCGCCGCTTGCTCGGGGCAGGAGGGCCAGCCAGGGGCCGGCGGGTTGCAGGAGGTGAACGTGGAGACGAAGAGCATCGAGCAGGTACTGCGCGAGCGGACGCCCGGCCTGATGGCCGTGCGCGGCGTGACCGGCACCGGGCTCGGCGAGTGCGATGGCGCGCCGTGTATAGTGGTGTTCGTGGCGCGCGGCTCGCCCGAGCAGCTCGAGGCGCTTCCCGACACGCTCGACGGGTATCCGGTAGACA
>JBDHKT010000273.1:0-3855 GCA_039586255.1 Gemmatimonadota bacterium
CCGCTACTCCGACGTGGAGTTCCTCGTAGAAGGCGCGCCTATCGAACGGCAGATCGAAGAGCTTGCCGACTCTCGCGCCGAGCCGCAGGAGGAGGCCGAGGTCAGCCTGGCCGATCTGGTCAGGGGGGCCGGAAGCCCAACGACGGAGTCGGGAGCGGGGACAGGCGACTAGTGATTGGAAGGCGGTATCCAATATCCGACACTCACTGATCAGATGGTGATGTCGGATATTGGATGCTGAGATAGAGCAAGTTTCGGCCTTTCTTCGGCCCCCTCCCGACCCTCGAATCCCACCCCGCTCTGGACCTCGCAGACCCGCCGAAAGGCGTTGACATCCTTGGCTTCGTGGATAGCTTTCTGGCGCCCCTAACAGCTGCGGAAGAGCAGCGGTGGAACGGGGATCGAGGCTTGACGCAAAAACCCGGTCTCCGTAGGTTCGTTGGTCTTTCAACGATCCGGTCCTTATCACCCTAAACGCGTCGGAGGCGGCGTACGTCTCCGGCCTTTCTTTCGTGGGTAACCGGCGCGCGGTTGGGGCGAACGTAAACCACATGAGATAGGTATGCCGACGATCAACCAGCTGGTCCGACAGGGCCGGAAGAAGGCTGCCAAAGCAGACAAAGCTCCCGCTCTGGAGAGGAACCCTCAGAAGCGGGGCGTGTGCACGCGAGTATACACGACGACGCCGAAGAAGCCGAACTCGGCGCTGCGCAAGGTTGCACGTGTTCGTCTTACGAACGGGTACGAGGTCACCGCTTACATCCCCGGTGAGGGGCACAACCTGCAGGAGCACTCGATCGTGCTCATCCGCGGGGGACGAGTGAAGGACCTCCCCGGTGTGCGCTACCACATAATTCGCGGCAAGCTGGACGCCGCGGGAGTAGCGGATCGTAAGAAGAGTCGGAGCAAGTACGGGGCGAAGCGGCCCAGGACCTAGCGCCAGGCATTAGCGAGCAGGCGGAGGTAGGCGCCAAAAGCGATGGCGAGAAGACAGCGAGCAGTACCGAGAGAAGTGATGCCCGATCCCGTGTACGGGAGCGAGTCGGTCACAAAGTTCGTCAACGCGCTCATGCGCGACGGCAAGAAGTCGATCGCCGAGCGGATCTTCTACGACGCGATGCAGATGGTAGAGGAGCGCATGGGCCAGCCGGCGATAAACGTATATCGCCAGGCGTTCAGCAATACGAAGCCGGTGCTCGAGGTCAAGAGCCGCCGCGTGGGCGGTGCGACCTATCAGGTGCCGGTGGAAGTACGGCCAAGGCGGCGCGAGGCGCTGGCGCGGCGCTGGTTGGTAGGCGCGGCCCGCGGGCGCACCGAGAACACGATGGCCGAACGCCTCGCCGGCGAACTGATGTCGGCGGCGAAGGGTGAGGGCTCAGCGGTCAAGAAGCGACAGGACGTGCACAGGATGGCCGAGGCGAACAAGGCGTTCGCCCACTACCGGTGGTAGAGAAGGCAAGAGAAACGACTAACGCGATACAGAGAGACAGAGAAGCACAGTAGCAGTATGCCCAGGCAGGTACCCCTAGAAAGGCTCCGTAATATCGGCATCATGGCCCACATCGATGCCGGTAAGACGACGACCACCGAGCGCGTCCTCTACTACACCGGTAGGGTGCATCGGATGGGCGAAGTGCATCATGGCGACGCCGTGATGGATTGGATGGAGCAGGAGAAGGAGCGGGGAATCACGATCACCTCCGCTGCCACGACCTGCTACTGGAAGTACTGCGGTAGCGAGTACCGAATCAACATCATCGACACGCCTGGCCACGTCGATTTTACGGCGGAGGTCGAGCGGAGCCTGCGGGTGCTCGACGGCTCGATCGCCCTCTTCTGCGCCGTGGGCGGTGTAGAACCGCAGTCGGAGACGGTATGGCGCCAGGCCGACCGCTACGGCGTACCGCGTATCGCCTTCGTAAACAAGATGGACCGCATCGGAGCCAACTTCGACAATGTCGTCCGGATGATCCGCGGGCGGTTGGGGGCGAACGCGCATCCGGTCCAGTACCCCCTCGGTGAGGGTGAGCTGTTCACCGGTGTGATCGACCTGGTACGCCAGGTCTCAATCGTCTACGACGAGGCTTCGCTGGGCGTGAAGTGGACGGAAGAGCCGATCCCCGAGAGTCTGAAAGACAAGGTGGCGGAGCTGCGCCACAGCCTGATCGAGGCAGCGGTCGAGCACCACGAGACGCTGCTCGAGAAGTACATCGAGGACAAGTCGAAGCTTACCGACGACGAAGTGCGCGAGGCGATCCGCCACGCTACGGTCAACAACTGGATCACCCCGGTTTTCTGTGGAGCGGCGTTCCGCAACAAGGGCGTTCAGCAGCTGCTCGACGCCGTCATCGACTACCTGCCGTCACCCCTCGACGTGCCGGCGATCCACGGCCACCTGCCGCATCACGATGAGCGGACTGTCAGCCGTGAAACCGCCGATGACGCCCCGTTCAGCGCGCTCGCCTTCAAGATCGCGACCGACCCCTTCGTTGGACGTTTGACCTACATCCGGATCTACAGCGGGTCGCTGAAGGCCGGGTCGTACGTCCACAACGCGAACGCGGGTAAGAGAGAACGGATCGGGCGGCTCCTGCAGATGCACGCCAATCGGCGCGAGGAGCGGGACGAGGTCTTCGCGGGCGATATCTGCGCGGCGATCGGCCTCAAGCAGACGAAGACCGGGGAGACGCTCAGCGATCAGGCCGAGCCGATCATCCTCGAGGCGATGAAGTTCCTCGAGCCGGTGATCGCTGTGGCGATCGAGCCGAAGACGAAAGTGGATGAGGACAAGCTCGCCAAGGCGCTGGCCAAGCTGGCCGAAGAAGATCCCACCTTCAGGGTGCACACCGACCCGGAGACCGGGCAGACGATTATCTCGGGTATGGGCGAGCTGCACCTGGAGATCATCGTCGACCGGCTGAAGCGTGAGTTCAAGGTCGACGCCAACATCGGCCGGCCGCAGGTCGCCTACCGGGAGACCGCCCGCAAGGCGGTCGGGAAGGTGGAGGGCAAGTACATACGCCAGAGCGGTGGGCGCGGGCAATACGGCCACGTGGTGATCGACCTCGAGCCGGCAGAGCCGGGTCAGGGCATGATCTTCGAGGATAAGATCGTGGGTGGCGCCATCCCCAGGGAGTACATCGGGTCCGTCGAGCAGGGCGTTCGCGAGGCGATGGATGCCGGCGTGCTCGCCGGCTACCCGATGGTTGATCTCAAGGTGGCTCTGATCGATGGGGCCCACCACGAGGTCGACTCGTCCGAGATGGCGTTCAAGATCGCCGGCTCCATGGCGCTGCGCGAAGCGGTCCGTAGAGCCGATCCGGTGCTGCTCGAGCCGATCATGGACGTCGAGGTCGTCACGCCGGAGGAGTATCTCGGCACAGTAGTCGGCGAGCTCAGCAGCCGACGGGGCAAGGTCGGCGGTATCACCCAGCGCGGCGAAGCACGCGTCGTGGGCGCGAGCGTCCCGCTGGCGGAGATGTTCGGCTATTCTACGACCCTGCGCTCGTTGAGCCAGGGCCGAGCCGTTTATACCATGCAGTTCTCTCACTACGAGGAAGTTCCCAAGAGTAAGGCGGACGAGATCCTGAATCGCGGTGCCGCGGCAGTCGCGGTGGGGTCCTAGCGACTCCCGGCGGCTAACGAGGAGCGAGGAGAGCATGGCGAAGGCAAAGTTTGAGCGGACGAAGCCGCACGTGAACGTGGGAACGATAGGCCACGTGGACCATGGCAAGACGACCTTGGTGGCGGCGATCACGGAGGTGCAGTCGAAGCGTGGTTTGGCGGAGTACGTGCCGTTCGACCAGATCGACAAGGCGCCGGAGGAGCGTGAGCGTGGGATCACGATAGCGACGG
>JBDHKT010000274.1:0-3853 GCA_039586255.1 Gemmatimonadota bacterium
TCAGGACACCGGCGGCGCGATCCGGACCGCGGGCCGCGCGGATATCTACTACGGCATCGGGCCGGGGGCGGAGGCGCTGGCGGGGGTTCAGTACGCCGAAGGGCGCCTCTACTATCTGTTCCTGAAGCCCGAGCGCGTGCGCGAGTGGTCGGCCGGTCTGGACTTTTGAGGGACGGCCCGCGAGACTGAACGGACGCAGAACCCAAAACAAGTGAGCTGACCGATCGACGTTGGACTGCTCGGTGCGACAGGTACCGTGGGGACGTGGCTGGCCCACATGCTGCAGGGCCACGCCTGGCTCAGGCTCGCCGAAGTCGGGGCATCGCCGAGCTCGGTTGGCCGGGCTTACGGGGAGGCTGCGGCCCTGGAGGGCCTACCGGGAGGGGCGGAGCTTCCCGATCGCGTGCTCGGCCTCACCCTCAAGTCGTCAGGCGACGAATGGGCATCGCCGCTGCTGCTCTCCGCCCTCCCGAGCAGTGAGGCGGGGCCGGTGGAGGAGGAGCTCTGCCGGCGCGGCCACGTCGTGGTCAGCAACGCCGCCAACCACCGGATGGACCCGGACGTACCGCTCATCATCCCGGAGGTAAACCCGGATCACCTGGCCCTGGTGAAGCTACAGCAGGAGCGCTGGCCGGGCGTGCTCGTGACGAACCCCAACTGCTCGGTAGTGGGCCTGGCGCTGGCTCTGGCACCGCTGCACCGCTCTTTCGGCGTGCAGGCCGTGACGGTGACAACGCTTCAGGCGCTCTCCGGTGCGGGTCGTCCCGGGCCGTCGGCGGGCGACATGCTGGACAACGTAATGCCCCAGATCGCGGGCGAAGAAGAGAAGTTGGCGGTGGAGCCGCAGAAGATTCTGGGCGAGCTGGAAAGTGATGGGGTGCGGCGGGCGGAGTTCCCGGTGAGCGCGCAGACGCATCGTGTACCGGTGACCCACGGGCACCTGCTCGCCGTCTCGGTGAAGTTGGAGGAGCGGGCCTGGCCTGATGAGATCGCCGTTGCGTTGTCCACGTTCAAGGGCGCGGTGCTGGACGAGCGGCTACCGTCGGCGCCCGACCGGCCGATCGAGGTGCTCGGGGATCGGACGCGCCCGCAGCCGCGCCTCGACCGGACCCGCGGTGACGGCATGACGGTGAGCGTGGGTCGGATACGGCCCTGCGAGACACTGGACGTGAAGTTCTCGGTGTTGGTCCACAACCTGGTCCGTGGCGCCGCGGGTGCGGCGCTGCTCAACGCCGAGCTCTGCCACGTGTCCGGATTCACCGCAGGGACGCGCGTCCGATGATCGTCTACAAGTTCGGCGGCACCTCGCTGGCCGACGCCGAGCGTATTCGCCACGCGGCCGGCCTTGTGCGGGGTTGCGAGGGCCCACGCGCCGTGGTTGTCTCGGCGCTGGCGGGGGTGACAGACGATCTGCTCGCACTGGCCGACCGGGCCGGGAAGGGTGGAGGCGCGAAGGCCGACTTGGCCCGTATGACGGAGGTGCTTTGGGTGCGCCACGAGGAGGCGGCCTCCGGAATCGTCGACGAGCCGGCCGAGCGAGCGGCGTTGATGGGGCGTATCGATGCGGTCTTCTCGCGTCTGCAGGCCGCCGTCGAGAGCGTTGCCGAGGAGATCGTGATCGCTGGCAGAGGGCGGGCCCTAGACGAGGTCAGCGCGATCGGCGAGGACCTGTCGGTGCAGCTCGTGGCGGCGGCCCTGGCGGCGGCTGGGCTGGATGCCGAAGTCGTTGACGCCCGGGCGGTGGTCCGCACCGACGACCGCTTCGGCGGTGCCGTGCCGGAGGACGAAGAGACGGCACGACTGATCGGTGAAGTGCTGGGCCCGCTTCTCGAGGCCGGACGGGTTCCGGTCCTCCAGGGCTTCGTGGGCGCCACCGAGGACGGCACGACCACTACCCTCGGTCGCGGCGGTTCCGACTTCACCGCGGCGATCATCGGCGCCGCCCTCGGGGCGGAAGAAGTCGGCATCTGGACCGACGTAGACGGCGTGCTGTCGGCAGAGCCGGGGCACGTGGGCGAAGCCCGGGTGCTGAGCGAGCTGGGCTACGAGGAGGCGGTCGAGCTCGCCTACTTCGGGGCGAATGTGATCCACCCGGCGGCCGCGAAGCACGCCGCAGCCGGGGACGTCTCGCTCCGCGTACGCAACACCGGGCGGCCGGATTCGGCGGGAACGCTCATCCGCCACGACGTCCGGCGCGTCGCCGGAGTCGCCGCGGTGGCGTACAAGCCGTCGGTGACGCTCGTGAAGGTGCGCTCGCGCCCGATGTTCATGGCCTACGGCTTTCTGGCTCGCGTCTTCGACGTCCTGGCCCGGTACCGGCTACCGGTGGATCTCGTGGCCACGTCACATACGTCCACGGCCTTCACGCTCGACGAAGGAGGGGGCTTGGACGCCGCGGCCGAGGAGTTGGGCCGGTTCGCAGAGGTCGAGGTGGTCCCGGACCTGGCGACCGTGAGCGTCGTGGGTCACGGGCTGCTCCAGCGGCCGGGGATCACCTCCGGTGTCTTCTCGTCGCTCGGCGCGTCGCCGGTGCACCTGATCTCTCAGGCCTCCGACGTCTGTCTGAGCTTCCTGGTGGCTGCCGACGAGGCGCTCGCCGTGGTGCGTAGACTGCACGCCGAGCTCATCGAATCGGCGCCGCGGGACGCGGGGGGCGCGGAATGAAGGTCGCGCTGATCGGCTACGGTCGCATGGGCCGGGCGGTGGAACAGGTGGCAAGTACGCGAGGACACGAGGTTGTCGCCCGGATCGACGTGGACGGGAACTCCGAGGGGCGCGGGATAACGGCTAAGACCTTGAACGGCGCCGAGGTGGCGATCGAGTTCAGCGTGCCGGAGGCGGCGCCGGCCAATATCGCGGCGCTGGCGGCCTGTGGCGCCGACGCGGTCTCCGGCACGACCGGCTGGTACGACCGGCTTGAGGAGGTGCGTGCCGCCGTTGAGGGTGCGGGCTCCGGCCTTATCTACGCGCCCAACTTCTCCCTCGGCATGCATCTCTTCTTCAGACTGGCGAGGCTGGCAGCCCGGCTCTCGGACCGCCTGGAAGGCTACGATGCCTACGTCCTGGAGGCCCATCACCGGCACAAGACGGACCATCCCAGCGGCACGGCCAGGCGGCTGGCCGAGATCCTGCTGGCCGAGCTGTCCGGCAAGAAGCGTTGGGAGCTTGGGCCCCCCGAGGGGCCGATCGATCCTTCGGTGCTCCAGGTGACGGCAGTCCGCGCCGGCGAGATCCCGGGGATGCACACCGTGGGGCTGGACGGTCTGGATGACCGCATCGAGCTGCGCCACGAGGCCCGGGGGCGGGCCGGTTTCGCGCGGGGCGCTGTGGCCGCGGCGGAGTGGATCCGCGGGCGCTCCGGTGTTTTCACACTCGACGATATGCTGGAAGAGACATGGACCTGAGTCGTTTTCGTGGGACGGGCGTGGCGCTGGTCACACCGTTCCGAGAGGATGGATCCGTCGATCAAGAGCTATTCGCGCGGCACGTAGAGGCCCAGATCGACGGTGGTGTCGAGTTCCTGGTGCCCTGCGGTACGACCGGTGAGGGCGCGACCCTGACGCCCGAGGAGCAGGGTCTCGTGATCGCCGCGACGGTCGAGATCGCCGCGGGTCGGGCGGCGGTGATGGCCGGCGCAGGGACCAACGACACGAGGGCGAACGTGGGTCTCGCCCGGGGCGCCCAGGAGGCCGGGGCGGACGCGATTCTCACGGTCAGCCCCTACTACAACAAGCCCACTCCGGCCGGCCTCCTCGCCCACTACGGGGCGTTGGCCGAGGCCGTGAGCCTGCCGATCTTCGTCTACAACGTGCCGGGCCGTACCGCCTCTAATATCACGGCAGAGACCCTGCTG
>JBDHKT010000275.1:0-3823 GCA_039586255.1 Gemmatimonadota bacterium
GCGCGCGGCGGACCGCACGCGGCAAGTGTGTTTTATGTTACGATCCGTGGCTTTCACGGGGTTCTTTGCGACGCCCGTAATTTATCAATTTTCGGGGTCTCCCTCTACCCCGTGGGCGGGCCTCAGAAACCGCGAAAACACTAGGATTTTCGCCCACTCCAGGGCGCCGACTGACGCCGGACGATCCGGCGGATCTGGCGGGTTCCGTGGCGGTGGTCGAGACCGGAGTGTGAGGGCGTGGTGGTCGTCTCCGACCCCGCTCAGGCGGCGCAGCGGTAGTCGTCGGGTTCCCTGAATCCAAGCGCGTCGAGCTGCTCGCGAATGAGCTCCCGGGCGCCGGCGGCTCCCACTGCCACCAGTAGATAAGTGTCGCGGTGGAGGGTCACATCGCGTGCGTTCCACACCGGGGCGCCGTAGATTTGCTGGCCGATTTTGCGGGGATCGATGTCGAAGAAGCCACTGATATTGACGTCTTTGTCGATGAGGGCACGGGCGAAGTCCTTCCCCACGCGACCGGCGCCCCAGATGTTCACGGCATCGTGTCCCTTGAGGCAGCTCTCGCGCAGGTAGTGGATCTTGCAGCCCCGGAAGGCCTCGGGCGCGTAGCGTGGATCGGTGCGCGAGGCACGGTGGTTCCCCTCGCGCCAGAAGTGGAGCAGGCGCGGCAGATTGGCGAGCCGTGCGCCCGCCACGTGCAGGCGGAGGATGAGATCGTAGTCCTCCGGCCAGCCGTTGACGCGGTAGCCGCCCACCCCCTCGAAGCTGGAGCGGCGGACCATCAGTGTGGGGTGAGCGATCGGGCACTCGACGAAGACGTCGCGCGCGACGCTCTCCGGATCGGACAGGCCGTTGAGCCACTCCTGGTAGCGGCGCGCGCCCCAGCCCACCTCCTCATGTGGGAAGTAGCGGACCTGCGTACCGACGGCGGAGATCTCGGGGCGCGCCGACAGGAACTCGATCTGCTCGGCGAAGCGGCGCGGGTGTGCAACGTCGTCGGCGTCCGCCCGGGCCAGTAGCTCACCGCGACACAGCCGGGCGCCTTGCTGAAGGGCCTGTGCTAGTCCAACGCGCTCCAGATGGACCACCCGCACGCGATCGTCGTTGGCCGCCCAGTGCTCCAGCGCCTCACCGGTCCTGTCTCGCGAACCGTCGTTCACGGCGACGACCTCGAAGTCTCGGAACGTCTGCAGCGTTAGGCTGCGGACGGCCTGGGCGAGGTGCTCGGTGGCGTCACGGCACGGGAGCAGTACGGAGAGCCGAGGCTCACTCACGGCGCGGCCCCGTGGGCTGGTTCAACGACAGAAGCATGTGAATCCTGTTCGCTTGGAGCGGGCTGATAATGGTCCGGGGACGGGCGTAGGTCAACGATCCGGGTGGATGGGGGGCGGTGGGGTCGTCTCGCTCCATGTCGCGCCGCTCGGTTGCGTGCACGGCGGCGGCGGCGTAGCCGCCGTTCCTGCAATCGAGCCGCGCGACATGGAGCGAGACGACCCCGAGAGCCCCGCCTCTACCCCGAAGCCGCCACGCGACCTTCGAGCACCTCTCTCAGAAACTGCCCGGTGTAAGACTGCTCGTTCGCCACGATCTCTTCCGGACGACCCATGGCGACTACGCGGCCTCCGTGCACACCCGCGTCCGGACCCAGATCGATGATCCAGTCACCTTGCTTTATTACCTCGAGGTTGTGCTCGATGACGATCACCGTGTTCCCGGTGTCGATCAGTTGCTCCAGCACATCGAGCAGCCTGCGCACGTCGTGCAGGTGGAGCCCGGTGGTCGGCTCATCCAGCAGGTACAGCTTGTGTCCCGCCCTGCGACCCGCCGCAGCCAGTTCGCGGGCAAGCTTCAGGCGCTGCGCTTCACCACCAGATAGCGTCGTCGCCGGCTGTCCCAACCGCAGATATCCCAACCCGACGCGCTGCAGCTGCCAGAGCATTTTTCCAAGCTTCGCTTCCTTGATGAAGAACTTGATCGCCTGATCGACGGTCAGGTTGAGCACCTCGTGGATATTGCGACCGCGGTAGCGCACCTCGAGGATCTCGGGCTTGAAGCGCTTGCCGCCGCACATCTCGCAGGGCACGAAGACGTCTGCGAGGAACAGCATCTCCACCTCGAGCTGACCGGCGCCCTCGCACTCCTCGCAGCGACCGCCCGCCACGTTGAAGGAGAAGTGGCCGGGTCCGAGCTTGCGACGTTTGGCATCAGGCAGCTCCGCGAAGATGCGACGGATCTCCGAGTAGGCCTTGAGATACGTCACGGCGTTGGAGCGCGGCGTGCGGCCGATGGGGCTCTGGTCGATCAGGACGACCCCGGTCAGCGCTCCGCTCCCCCTCAGCGCCGTGAAGCTACCCACCGGCTCGCCCAAGTGCTGTTTGGCGCTGGTCTGGCCCGCCAGCTTCCGTTCCAGGCCGCGGTAGAGGACGTCGTGGACCAGCGTCGATTTCCCGCTCCCCGACACACCGGTGACCAGTGTGAGGGCGCCGATCGGAACGCTCACATCCACGCCGTCGAGGTTGTGCAGGCGCGCGCCCTCCAGGACGATGTGGGGCCCGTCGACGGAGCGCCGGTGTGCCGGCACGGGTATCGCCTCGCGTCCCGACATGTAGACGCCGGTCAGCGTCTCGGACTCGAGCAGCCCCTGCAGGCTGCCCTCATAGACCAGTTCGCCGCCGTGCTCGCCGGAGGCCGGGCCCAGCTCGATCACGTGGTCGGCCAGCTCGATCGCCGCCGGGTCGTGCTCCACTACGAGCACCGTGTTCCCGAGGTCGCGCAGCTGCTCGAGCAGCCGATAGAGCCGTTCGGTGTCTCGCGGGTGCAGGCCGATAGAAGGCTCATCCAGCACGTAGGTCACGTCGACTAGGGCGCTGCCCAGCGCATCAGCCAGGTTGATCCGCTGCGCTTCACCGCCCGACAGCGTCCGGGCCTGGCGGTCGAGTGTGAGATAGCCGAGTCCCACGTCGTCGAGGAACGTCACGCGCGATCGTAGCTCGCGCAGTATCGTATCGGCGACCTGCGTCTCGTGTTTGGTGAGCTTCAGCTTCTCCAGCCAGGCGCGCAGCTCTTCCACCGGCAGCTCGCTCACCTCGGCGATCGTGCGGCCGCCCACCTTCACATTGAGCGCCTCGGGACGCAGCCGCGCGCCGTCACAGGACGGGCAGGTCTGCTGGGTCTGGTACTGGCGGACGAAGACGCGGACGTACTGCTTGTAGCGTTTCGTCTGCTTCAGCCGCTCGAGTTGGTGCACCACGCCCTCGAAGCCGCGCTCGCCGTGCAGCACGATTTTCTTGAATCGCTCGGGCAAGTCGGACCAGGGTACGCGCATCGAGACCTTGTGTCTCCTGGCCAGTTCCCGCAGCTGAAAGCGCCGGTCCTCGTAGCGAGGCTTCGTCCACGGGTCCACCGCGCCATCGGCCAGCGAGGTCTCCGGTTCAGGGATGATGAGGTCGACATCGAACTCCAGGGTCGCGCCGAACCCGTTGCAGGTGGGACAGGCGCCCAGCGGGCTGTTGAAGGAGAAGAGCGTCGGTACCGGGTCGGGGAACGTGAGGTCACAATTCGGGCAGCGGAATCGCTCGGTGAAGGCGAGCCGCTCCCCGGCCCCGTCGTCGGCCGCCACAAGTACCAGCGCCTCCCCCTCCCCTTCGGTGAACGCGGTGCCCAGGGAATCGGCCAGCCGGGAGCGCGACGCGTCGCCCACCTTGAGCCGGTCGACGACCACCAGCAGCTCGCGCGCCGAAGTGAGATTCGGCGTTCCATCATCCGCCGAATCGCCCGACTCGCCCAGGTAGATCTCCTGACCGTCCGCCATAACCCTCAGGAAACC
>JBDHKT010000276.1:0-3810 GCA_039586255.1 Gemmatimonadota bacterium
TCGTCCATGAAGCGGACGCAGCGCGTGCAGAGGATACAGCGGTCGGCGAAGTAGACGATTTCGGAAGTCAGGTGATCGCGGCCGAGCACGACTTTCGGCTCCACGGCCCGCCGCATCGCAGATCGGGCAGTCGAGCGGGTGGTTGAGGAGCAGGAACTCGATCACACCGCGACGAGCCTTTCTTGCCTCGACGCAGTCCGTGCTCACCACCATACCGTCCTGAACCTGCTGGACACAGGCGGGGAGCGGTTTCGGCGCACCCTCCACCTCCACGAGGCACATCCGGCACTGGGCCGGCGCGCTCAGCCCCGGGTGGTAGCAGTACCGGGGGATGACGATGCCGAGCCGCTCGGCGGCATTCAGGATCGTCGTACCTTCGGGTACCGTGACCTCGGCGCCGTCGATCGTGATATTTACCAGCTTGCTCTCGCTATCCATGGGCCTCGTTAGCAGCTCAGCGCTTCGCCGTGCAGCTTCCGTCACGAATGTGAGCCATGTACTCGTCCTCGAACTTCTGGATCGAGCTGACGACCGGAACGGCCGCGCTGTCCGAGAGCGGGCAGATCGTCGTGCCCGCCATGTTGGCGCCGATGTCGAGCAGCAGAGGAATGTCCTCCTCGCGCCCCTCACCGCGCTCGATACGTCGCAGTATTTTCGCCAGCCACGACGTGCCTTCGCGGCACGGGGTGCACTGCCCGCACGACTCGTGAGCGTAGAACTCGACCATCCGCCTGACGGCCCTGACCATGCACGTCGAGTCGTCCAAGGCGATCAGGCCGCCTGAGCCCAGGAACGAGCCGGCCGCCTCGATGCCCTCGTAACTGACGTCGCAGTCGAGCTCGTCTACGGTCAGGATGGGCACCGAGCTACCACCCGGGATGACACCGATCAGTTCCCTACCCTCCGGTGGGCCGCCGCACAGGTCGTAGACCAGTTCCTTGAGGTTGAAGTCGAGCGGCACCTCGTAGTTGCCCGGCCTCTGCAGGTGGCCGCAACAGGAGAAGAGCTTCGTCCCGGGGCTCTTCTCGGTCCCCCAACCCCGGTACCAATCGGAACCGTTCAGCACGATGTGAGGTACCGAGGCCAACGTCTCCACGTTGTTCACCGTCGTCGGCATGTCGAAGGCGCCCTTCTGCGCCGGGAAAGGCGGCTTGACTCGCGGCTCGGCCCGGCGGCCCTCCAGCGAGTTCAAAAGGCCAGTCTCTTCACCGGCTATGTAGGCCCCTCCCCCGGTATGGACCGTGAGGTCTAGGTCGTAACCGGAGCCGAGGATGTTCGCGCCCAGATAGCCCCGCTCGTACGCCTCGACCACTGCGCCGTTCAGCACGCGGACGATGTCAACGAACTCGCCGCGGATATAGATGTAGGCGTGCTGAGCGCGAACCGCGTAGCTCGCTATGATGACCCCCTCGATGACCTGGTGAGGGGTCCAGCGCATCAGCTCGCGATCCTTGAATGTGCCGGGCTCACTCTCGTCGGCGTTGCAGGCCAGGTAGTTCGGGTTGGCCCCATCCTTCGGCATGAAGCTCCACTTCAGCCCCGCCGGGAAGCCCGCGCCACCCCGCCCTCTCAGGCCGGAGTCCTTGACGACCTGGATGACGTCGTCCCGTGCCATGCCGAGAGCCTTCTCGAGCGCCTTGTAACCGCCGCGCTCGATCCAGCCGTCGATCCCGATGGCGTCCTTGTCTCCGAAATACTGGGAGAGCATCCGCTCCTCGCGGGGATGCTCGTGGGGATACGCCATACTCAGTCCAGCTCCTTCAACAGGCCTTCCACGTCCTCGACATTGACGCTCTCGTAAACCTCGTCGTTCACCTGAACCACAGTGGGGAACGCACAGGCACCCAGGCACTCGACCTCGACCACCGTGTACTTCTCGTCCTCCGACGTCTCACCGATTCGCGTCTTGGTTAGCTCGAGGAACCTCTCGGTAACCTCCTCCGCTCCACAGAGGTCGCAGCCGATACCCACGCACACCTGGATCAGGTACCTCCCCACCGGTCGCAGGGCGAACATGGTGTAGAAGGAGGCAACCGAGCGGACGTAGGCCGGCGTCAGGTCGAGCAGTTCGGCGACACGATTCATCGTCGACGGCGAGACCCAGCCGCGGATTTCCTGCGCCATGTGGAGAACGGGCAATAGCCCGGCCCGCTTGTTCGGGTAGCGCGTCAGTATGCGATCGAAGCGCTCCTTATAGGCCCCCTCGAACAGCGGCGCGTCGGGGTTCTTCTCCGCCCGCTGTGACGGCTGCGCGCCCGCGATGGCGGGGTGCATCGCGTCACTCATCGATCGATCTCCCCGAGCACGATGTCGATGCTCGCGTTCACGGCGATCAAGTCGGCGATCAGCTCGCCTTCCACGAGATACGGCAACGTCGACATGTTCATGAACGATGGACCACGGAATCGGCAACGTACCGGCTTCGGACCTCCGTCGGCGACCAGGTAAAAGCCCAGCTCGCCCTTCGAGCTCTCGATCGAAGACCACACTTCACCGGCCGGCACCTTCAGGCCTTCCATCACCAACTTGAAGTGCGAGATCATACCGTCGATCGAGCCCATCACCTGCGACTTGGGCGGCAGGATGACCCGCGGGTCGTCGACGTTGATCGGACCGTCCGGCACTCGATCGAGCGCCTGCTCGAGGATGCGCAGCGACTGCCGCATCTCCTCCATCCGCACCAGGTACCGATCGTAAACGTCGCCGTGCTCACCGATCGGGACGTCGAAGTCGTACGTCTCGTAGTCGAGGTACGGCTTGTCCTTCCGCACGTCGTACGCCACGCCGGAGGCCCGCAGGTTGGGCCCGCAGGCGCCGACGTTCAGCGCGTCCTCGGCCCCGATGGCACCCACGCCCTGCGTCCGCCCGATCCAGATCGAGTTCTGGGTCAGAAGCCTCTCGGTCTCTTCCAGCGTTTTGGGGAACGTCTCGACGAAATCGCGCACGCTGTCCAACCACCCGGGCGGCACGTCCGCCATCATCCCGCCCACCCTGGTGACGCTGGTCGTCATGCGGGCGCCTGCATACGCCTCGTGCAGGTTGTAGATCCGCTCCCGCTCCTCGAACGTGTAGAGGAAAGGAGTCATGGCGCCGATGTCGATGGCCGTCGTGCCGACCCAGATGAGATGCGAGAGTATGCGATTGAGCTCCGAGCAGATGACGCGGATCACCTTACAGCGCGGCGTGACCTCGATGCCGAGCAACTCCTCGACCCCCATGGCGTAGCCGATGTTGTAGAGCATCGGCGCCAGGTAGTCCATGCGGTCGGTGAGCGGGATGATCTGGTTCCAGGTGCGGTACTCGGAGAGCTTCTCGAATCCGGTGTGAAGATAGCCGATGTGCGGCGTACACTTGACGATCGTCTCGCCGTCCAGCTCGCAAACAAGCCGTAACACCCCGTGGGTCGCCGGGTGCTGCGGCCCGATATTGAGGATCATGTTCTGGGTCTCTAGACCCTCATCGGGTTCCGCGCCGCGCCTACCGCTTCGCCCGCGCACCGCCAGCTCGTCCAGGCTGTAGATGTCCTCCATGGAGCGTGACATGGCGAGCCGCGTCTGCTCGGCCCGCGAGAAACGCCCGCGCAGCGGGAAATCCTTACGTAGTGGGTAGCCCTCCTCGTAGTTCTCCGGCATCAGAATGCGGCGCAGATCCGGGTGCCCCTCGAAGATGACGCCGAACATGTCGTACGCCTCGCGCTCGAGCCAATCCGAGGCGCGCCATAAACCGAATGCGCTCTTGAGCTTGGGGCGATCGGGCGGCACCTCGACTTTGAGGCGCAGCGGCGTGGAGCCACCCGTGGACCAGAGCTGA
>JBDHKT010000277.1:0-3810 GCA_039586255.1 Gemmatimonadota bacterium
GACCCCCGAGCTGCGGCGCGAACTGGAGCTGACGTCCAACTGCTACGACTGGCCGACGCAGGAGTTCGCGGCCACCAACTACGTAGAGCGCACGAGGACGTCGGTGGTAGAAGGCCAGCAGGCGATCGATTTCACGCTGAAAGACACCGATAGGGTGGAGTACAGGCTCTCCCAGTTGCTGCGGACCAGGCCGGTGCTCATCGTTTTCGGCTCGTTCACTTGACCGCCCTATCGGAGCAGGGTTCCTGCTCTCAACGAACTGGCGACCAAGGCTTACGACGCGACGCGCACCTATGGCGACGTCGTTCATATCGTCCACATCTACGGGGTCGAGCCGCATCCGCTCGACCCCGATCCCAGTCCCTACAGCGGAGTCGTCTGGGAGGCAACCTATAGCGAGCGATCACAGCCGAAGACCTACGATGCGCGCGTCGGGCTGGCGCGAGAAATCGAGGCTCTACTCGAGGGGAATCAGCTTATGCTGGTGGACGAGCTGACGCCCGAGTCGCGCAACAATCCCCTCTGGTGCTCTTACGGGCCGGCGCCGAACTCGGGCTACCTGATCGATCAGACCGGTGAGCTTCGCGTGGTGAATACGTGGATAGACCTCTCCGAGATGGAGGCGACTATCGACGCAATACTCGGCGAGTAGCGCCCGGGGGCGCTACTCGGCCTCCTTTTTGCCTTTCCGCTTCTGCACCAGGTCGTCAACGCGCTTGTTGACTTCCTTCAGGCCCTCGCTCAGCGTCTCGCGCAGTTCGTCCAGCAGGTCGGTCGATGCTCCGCGCGTGGCGCTCCAGGTCTCCTTGGCCGCGGCCTTCGTTCCCGGCTGCTTCGCCTCCTCGCGCACCGCATCCACGGCCCGGTCCATCTTTTCGCCCAGCTCGCGCAGCCGGTCGACCACTTTGCGAGTCTCTTCCTCACTCACCTCGTCGGTCGCCCAGCCTTCCTTGAAGGCGCTGCCGAGGCGGTCGCCCAGGTCCTTGACCTGCTTGCCGACCTCCTTCCAGCGGCCCGCGACGTCGCGCCAGGTGCGTTCCTCTTCCGCCTGCTCTTCCGACTTGATCGGCAGTTTCTCGTCCATCTCATGACTCCAGGTTGGTCGCTAGACAGTCCACTGACTACTGATCACTACTGCCCTCAGCCGACTCATGTTTCAGCGCCAGGACCTCCACCAGCCAATCCCGCGCCGCGCGCATCGCCTGCCCTCTATGGCTGATCTCGTTCTTCTGCTCGACCGTCAGCTGCGCCGTTGTGATGCCGCGCTCCGGCAGGAAGAAAAGCGGGTCATAGCCAAACCCTCCTTCTCCCTGCGCCTCATGTAAGATAACGCCGTCGACGCGACCGCCGAACACGCGCGATTCCTGATCGAGGACTACGGCCACGGCACAATGGAAGTGTGCGGTCCGCTGCTCGTCGGGCACATCGCGGATCTGGCGGAGCAGGTAAAGGTTGTTGGCGCGATCGACGCCGTACTCCGCCTGCATCTCGGGTGGCGCGTACCTCTTGCTGCGTGGCCCCGGCTCGCCGTTCAGGGCATCAACGCAGATGCCGGAGTCCTCGGCCATCATCGGCAGCCCCGTGCGATCGTGGAAGTACTCCGCCTTGGCGAGCGCGTTCCGGGCGAACGAGTTGAACGTCTCGAGCCGCTCTTCCTCCGGCCGCTGCTCGACACCTAGATCGGCCAGAGTGGCCAAGCGGATGGGCGTGCCGCGGAAAAGCGGCTCGATTTCCCGGAGCTTGCCGGCGTTCCGTGTGGCCATCGCCAACTTCACAGCGCCGCCTCCACCGCCCGCCGCTGAAAGCCTATCAGTTCACCCACGCCGGCACGGGCGAGGGCCAGCAGAGTCTCGAGTTCGCCCTCGCCGAACGCTGCGCCCTCGGCGGTGCCCTGGACCTCGACGATGCGACCGTCATCGAGCGCCGCGTAGTTCATGTCGACATCGGCGCCAACATCCTCTTCGTAGTCGAGATCGACGCAGGGCTCGCCCTTCACGATACCGACGCTCACCGCGGCCACGAAGCGGTGCACCGGATTCGCGGGGAGGATTCCTTCGGCGACGAGTCGCGCCGCCGCTAGGTAGAGGGCGATGAAGCCGCCGGTGATGGCAGCGGTCCGGGTACCGCCGTCGGCCTGCAGCACGTCGCAGTCGACAATGATCGTGCGTGCACCCAGCGCTTCGAGGTCGGTGGCGGCGCGTAGTGCGCGCCCGATCAGCCGCTGGATCTCCTGTGTCCGGGCACGCGGCCCGTTTCTCTCGCGCGGCGTGCGCTGGCTGGTGGCCCGGGGCAGCATGGCATACTCGGCGGTGACCCAGCCGCCCAAGTTCTCGCGCCAGGGCGGCACGCCTTCCTGGACAGTGGCGGCACAGAGGACACGGGTGTCGCCCATCGCCACGAGGCACGACCCCTCGGCCTGGGGCGCTGCGCCCGTCTCAATCGAGACCCGCCGCAGCTCATCCGGTCGCCGCCCCGAGGACCGCCGCGCGCCCCTCATCGCAGGTTCATCCGGTAGGCTCTCTCCAGCAGCGCGGAGGTGGACAGCCCTTCGATGTACGGCAGGATCATTATCTTGCCACCGCCTGCTTCCACGACGTCGCGCTCCGGCAACTGCTCCGGGGTATAGTCGCCACCCTTGACCATGAGGTCCGGCTGCAGGGCAGCGATCAGATCCGCCGGAGTATCCTCTTCGAACACGACCACCGCGTCGACGCACTCGAGCGCCGCCAGGCACGCGGCGCGGTCGATCTCCGGCTGCAGCGGCCTCCCCGATCCCTTCAGGCGGCGGGTCGAATTGTCGCTGTTGAGGCCAACCAGCAAACGGTCGCCCAGTTCGCGCGCCTGGACCAGCACCTGGACGTGCCCCCGGTGCAGGATATCGAAGCAGCCGTTGGTGAAAACGAGTCGGAAGTCACGACCCGGCCCGTACTCGTTCCGCGCCGTTTCCCAGGTCAGGATCTTTCGCCGCAGTACTTCCGGCAGTCCCCCGCCACTGCTCAAGCTCAACCTCCGCTTCCTGCTTCCCTGAACGTCGCGACGATCGCTTCCCCGCCCCGGCTCAGCATGTCCTCCGCGACCCGGACCCCTAGCTCCTCGGCGTTGTCACGGCCGCCTCCGCCGTGCGCTCGAATCACCTGTGCACCGTCCGGCGTAGCAACGAGTGCATGCAGGATCAACTCTTCGCCCCGTGCCCAGGCGCGGGCGCCGACGGGCACCTGGCAACCACCCTGCAGCGCGGCCAACAGGGTGCGCTCGGCAGCGGTCTCGGCTCTGGCCGCGTCGTCATCGATCGGCCGCAACAGATCGTCGATCACCGGGTCGTCGGCTCGGCTCTCCACCGCCACGGCACCCTGCCCCGGCGCAGAAAGCCACTCGGGAGGCTCCAGGTACGAGGTAATTCGCTGGGCGAGGCCCAAGCGAAGAAGCCCGGCCACCGCCATTATCACAGCATCGTACTGCCCCTCATCGAGTTTGCGCAGCCGGGTCTCGACGTTTCCGCGGATCGATGCGACCTGCACATCCGGCCGTGCCGCGAGGACCTGTGCACGGCGCCGTTCCGAGCTGGTCCCGATCCTCGCATTCGGCTGCGCCGCTGCGATATCAGGTGGGCCACCCGCCGCGCCGACCCAGGCGTCCCTCGGATCTTCTCGCTCGCACACGGCGCCCACTTTCAACCCGACCGCGGGGTCGGTCGGCAGATCTTTGAGCGAATGAACGGCCAGGTCCACGTCTCCCGAGCGAAGTGCCGACTCCAGTTCCTCGGTGAACAGTCCTTTGCCACCGATCTCGGGTAGCGGGCGGTCCAGAATC
>JBDHKT010000278.1:0-4464 GCA_039586255.1 Gemmatimonadota bacterium
GAGGAACACGAGCCTTCACTCGAGGCCCGCGTGCTGAGCGCGGTGGAGTTCAGCGGGCTCGAGCGCGATGCCTCCGCATCCACCTCGCCGGCCTTCGTTCGGCGTGTGGTGGAGGGTGCCGCCGAGAAGTGCGCCGAGATCGACCAGGGACGGCGTGTCGAGGCCGCGCCGCTCGCCCGCACCTCCGGCCTGCTCGCCGGGACGACGCTTGCCGCGCTGGCCGTCCTGTTCCTGTCACCGCCCTTCGTGCGCCACAGTACGCCGTTTCTGATGCCGTGGAGCGAGGCGGGGCTGGAGAACCCGTATGCGATTACGGTGTCTCCCGGCGACACGCGCGTGGCCCGCGGAGCTGAGCTCAAGATCACGGCCCAGCTCCAGAACTTCGATGCCGAGGATGTCGAGATCGCCGTCCAGCGGGGCCCGGCCGCCGAGTGGGAGCGCTTCGCGATGGGTATCGAGGAAGAGACCGGCGAGTACCAGTTCTTCCTATTCGAGCTGGACGAGGGTACGGAGTACTTCGTAGAAGCGAGCGGCGTGCGCTCGAACCTGTTCCGCATCGAGGTGGTCGAGCTCCCGTACGTACAGGAGCTCGTGCTGGAATACCACTTCCCGGCGTATGTCGGCATGCAGCCGCAACGCCAGGAGGATGGTGGCGACATCGCGGCGCTCAGAGGGACCGAGGTCCGGTTCTTCGTAATGCCGACGGTGCCGGTGGCGGGTGGAGCGATAGTAGTGGAGGACCAAGAGGTGATCGCGCTGGCCGCTGAGGAAGATGGCACGCTCACGGGCAGCCTCAGGATCCAGCGCGACGGCCTGTATCGTATCGTCTTTCAGGGCTTTGATGGCGACAGCGTCGTCGGTTCGCCGGATTACCTGATCGATGTTCTGGCCGACCAGCCACCTTACGTCGCCTTCGCGAAGCCCGGTCGCGACATCAAGGTCACGAACATCGAAGAGGTTTTCACGGAAGTCGAGGCCGAGGACGATTACGGCGTCGGCAACGTCGACTTGGTCTACTCGGTCAACGGTGGGCCAGAGGAGACGCTCGGGTTGTACAGCGGGCGCAGGAGAAACGTGAGCGCGGCACACACGTTCTACCTCGAGGAGCTCGAGCTCGTGCCCGGCGACTTCATCTCCTACTACGCCCGGGCGACGGACGAGAACCGCGTGAGTGGGCGCCAGAGCACGACGACGGACATCTACTTCATGGAAGTGCGTCCGTACGACCGGGAGTACCGGCAGTCGGAGCAGGCCGGCATGCCGGGCGGCGGCGGAGGTGGCGGATTCGATAGCTCGTTGGCACAGCGACAGCGCGATGTAATCGCCGCGACCTTCAAGTTGGTGCGCGACCGCGATGGCTACTCGGAGGAAGACTGGAACGAGAATGTCGCCACCGTGGCACTTGCCCAGGGCAGGCTGCGCGAGCAGGTCGATGCGCTGGTCGCCCGCATCAGGGCGCGGGGCATCGTCCAGCTGGATTCGAGTTTCCAGGCGATCATCGAGGCGCTGCCCCAGGCGGCGGTCGAGATGGGTGCGGCCGAGGAACTCCTGGGTGAGCGCCGGCCCGAGGAGGCGCTGTCGCCCGAGCAGCGTGCACGGCAGCAGCTTCAGCGGGCCGAGGCCGCCTTCCGTGAAGTGGATGTCAGCCGCAACCAGGGCGGTGGGGGCGGAGGCGGCGGCCAGCCGAACGTGGAGGAGTTGGCCGAGCTGTTCGAGCTGGAGCTGGACCAGCAGAGGAACCAATACGAGAGCGTGCAACGCGAGCAGCAACAGCAGGTCGATCAACAAATCGACGAGACGTTGCAGAAGCTGCAAGAGCTGGCGCGGCGCCAGCAGCAGGAGAACGAGCGACTGCGGGCGCAGGCCAACGACTCGCGCAACCAATCGGGCGGTGGTGCGTCGCAGCGGCAACTCGCCGAGGAGGCGGAGGAGCTGGCGCGCCGGCTGGAGCGGTTGTCGCGCGAGCAGTCGCTGCCCGAGCTCAACCAGACCGCGCGCGAGTTGCGCGACGCGGCGGAGAGGATGCGGCAGGCGGCGGCGAACTCGAGGAGCGGTGGCCTGTCAGAGGGCCTTTCGGCGCTGGATCGCCTGAGGGAGGCGCGCCGGACCCTAGACGAGAACCGCGCGGCTGGCCTCGAGCGTGACGTCGAGGACGCGTTGCGGCGCGCCGAGCGCCTGGCGGAGGAGCAACGCCGGGTGATCGAGGACGTGGAGCGGTTGGCCGAGGGTGGGAACCAGTCCGGGCGGCTGCGGCGCCTGATGGAGCGCAAAGAGGATATGGCACAGGAGACGGCGGGACTGGAGGCCGACCTGGACCACCTGGCCCGTGAGTCGCGTAGCGAGCAGCGCGATGCGTCGCGCCGGCTGCGGGAGGCGGCGAACGCGATCCGCGATGACAAGCTCGAGGACAAGATCCGCTATTCCCGCGGTGTGGTGCAGCAGCGCTCGCCGGAATACGCCCGGAACTTCGAGGAAGAGATCGCGGGCGACATCGAAGAGCTGCGCGAACGGATCGAGATGGCGCGCGACGCCATCGGCGAGTCCGACGAGCAGCGGCTCGCCCGCACCCTCGATGAGGCGCGGGACCTGACGCGCTCGCTCGAGTCGCTGGAAGAGCGAGTCCAGCAGCAGGGGGAGGGCGCACAGCAGGGTGAGGGTGCCGGCCAGCAGGAGGGCGGTCAGCAACAAGGCGGGCAGCAACAGCCGAGCGGCGGGCAGCGGTTCAACGAGTCGACTGCGGACGGCTTCCCCGGGTTCACGCCGGGTGACGTGCGGCAGTTCCGCCGCGAGTTCCGGGAGCGACGTGCCGAGGCGGAGCGCCTGCGCGAGTCCCTGGAAGCGCAGGGGATCGACGCCGGCGAGCTCGAGGCCATCATCGACCGCTTGGGCCGCCTCGAAGGCAGTCGCGCCTGGGGTGATCCCAAAGGACTGGCCGAGCTACAGGCCGAAGTCATCCAGGGGCTCAAGGAATTCGAGTACGTGCTACGTCGACAGCTGGGTGGGGGTGACGCTCGGGAGCTCTTGCTCACGGGCTCCGACGACGTGCCACCCGGTTACCGTGAGCTGGTCGAGGAGTACTACAAGGCCCTGGCGGAGCAGAATCGGCGCTAGGCTGGCCTCAGCGGACCGCTAGCGGTATAATCGGGACTCTCAATTCAACAGCCCGGAACTAAGCGGGGGAAGGCCGACGACCTGAGGCCTTCTCGCGCCTTCGCGCCACGAGAGGACACCCGATGTCCACGGACCCCGCGGCCAGAACTTGCCAGGAGGCACGCCGCCTTAGCTGGCGCTACGTCGTGTTGTCGGTCTTCCTTCTCCTGGCGGCTCCAGGCAACGCCATCGGCCAGGAAGCCCGGACGGATGGATGGGAGGCACTCCACTACTTCCTGGGCACCTGGAAGGGACGGGAGAGCGGGGTAGCGGGGGATGGAGTCGGCGAGCGCTGCTACGCTCTGGTAATGGAGAGGAACTACATCGTGGCGGCCAACACGTCGACCTTCGAGCCGCAGGAGGCGAACCCCGAAGGCGAGGTCCACGAAGACTGGTCGTTCTACTCCTACGACAAGGTCAGGGACAAGGTCGTGCTGCGAGAGTTCCACAGCGAGGGCTTCGTCAACCGCTACCTGTTGAAGGGCTGGGATCCCGAGCAGCGCCGCTTCGTGTTCGAGTCGGAGAGTATCGAGAACCTCGCCGAGGGCTGGCGTGCCCGGGTCACTCTGACCATCGATGGCGAGAATGCCTTCAACGAGTCGTTCGAGCTTGCGGCCCCAGGAGAAGAGTTCGAGCTACTGCTCGAGAGCCCAACATGTGGCTTGCAGGAACGGTTGTTTACGGGTAGCTTCTAGCTGCAGTTCCTCGCTCCTCCCGCCAGCTGGACCCCTCAGAATCGTCATGGCAGCTATGCTATATCTGCGGCGTCTTTCACCGGTCTGTCTCGTCTGCGCCGTGCTGGCGGCGTGTGATGGGACCGATCCCGCGGGCCCGTCGGCCGAGCTCATGCGCCTGGCTGGCCACAATCAGGTGGGCACGGTCGGACAGGCGCTGCCCAATCCGATACGCGTCCGCGTCCTCGACAGCGACGGTCGTGGCGTGGCGGGTGTGGAGGTCGAGTTCGCGGTCGCCGAAGACGGCGGATCGGTCGCCCCGCTCACGGCAGCGCTCGGCGCGGCCGGCTCCACATATTTGCTGGAACCGTCTGTCCTCGTCATAACCGATGGAACCGGCGAGGCCCAGGTGATCTGGACGCTTGGCCCGACTGCGGGACTGCAGGCACTCGTTGTAACTGTGGAGGGGATCGATCCGCTGGAGTTCTCCGCCGCGGCTCAGCCCGGCCCACCGGCAGCGCTCGAGGCCGCCGATGGTGATGGGCAGCTGGCGCTACCTGGCGCCGAGTTGGCCGAGGCGCTGTTGGCACAGGTGGTCGACGAGTTCGGCAACAGCGTTCCGATAGCCGGGCTCACAATT
>JBDHKT010000279.1:0-4919 GCA_039586255.1 Gemmatimonadota bacterium
GCCGCCCGGTGGGGCGACGTACGAGAGTAGGCCGGGGTAGCGCAGGCCTCGTGTGTCGACCCCGAATCGCTGCTGGTAGTAGTCACAGAGCAGTTCGCCGGCCACCTTGGTTACGCCGTACATGGTCGTCGGGCGCTGCAGGGTGTCCTGTGGCGTCTGGTCGGGGGGCGTCGAGGGCCCGAACGCGCCGATGGAGCTGGGGAAGAACACCGCGTAGCGGTTCTCGCGTGCCACTTCCAGCACCCGATAGAGGCCGCCCATGTTGACGTCCCAGGCCACGTGCGGTTTCTCCTCCGCCGTTGCCGAGAGCAGCGAGGCGAGGTGGTAGATGGCGTCGACCTTGTATTTGCGGACCGCCTCATCGACCAGCCGCCGCTCCGTGCAGTCCACGTATTCGAACGGCCCGTCGCTGTCCACGGCACCGGCCGGCATGCGGATGTCGGAGGCGACGACGTTATCGGCGCCGCAGAGCTCGCGCAGCGCGGGGACGAGTTCCGATCCGATCTGACCGAGTGCTCCTGTTACAAGGATCCTGTTCAAGGCATCCCCCGCGTTAGGTGCTCAGTGATCAGTAATCTCTGAGGTCTTAATGCCCAGCGATCGGCACGGGCCCATCACTGATCACTGTCTGCCTGGTTAGAAGCTCCATCTGAGTTGGGTAGTGTGCAGGTGGTTTGGTGTTGGGCGCTTGGTCTGTTGTTCTACTGGCGAATCACTCGGATGCTCCCCGATAGGCCTTCTCACCCCAGGCGAAGGCCTCTTCATTCAAGGCCAGCAAGGAGCAGTTGTGCTGGAGCGCCTGACGCATGGTGTTCAGGAAACTCTCCCTGGGGAACAGGTTCGTCGCGGCCTGCATCGCTCCCAGCGCCACCACGTTCTTCACCATCGCCTTCCCCAGGTCGTTCGCGATTTGGGCGCAAGGTATTCCAACCATCATTAGGCTGGGGTCCAGCTCCGGCGGGCTGGGTATCACCGAACTGTCGTAGATGACGATCCCGCCGGGCCGGACATCGGGGCCGAACTTCTCCAGGCTGGGCGGGTTGAACGCGACGAGAACGTGCGGCTCCGGTGATGCCGGAGACAGCACCTCCTGGGTGGCGATGTGAACATCGGCGTACGAGGTGCCACCTCGCGATTCGGGCCCATAGCTGGGGATGTGGGTCGAATCGAACCCTTCGTTGACCGCCGTGCGCGTGGTCAAAAGAGCGATGGTCTGCGCGCCGTCTCCACCGGCACCGGCGAACTTGATCGAGACGTCCCCCTCGGCGATGTGAACCGGGAATTACCGCGGTTACGCTCTCGACGTCGAACTTGGGCGGGCCCATCTCGAACCACGGCTCGGGCTCCACGTCCTTCTTGACGCCCAGCGGAAAGACCGGAACCATGTTCTCCTTGACCCACTGCTCGGCCTCGCCGGTGGTCGCCTTCAGGTGCGTTGGGCACTCGGAGAGGATTTCCACGAAGGCGAGGCCTTTTCTCTCGACCTGCAGGCGCAGCGCCTTCTTGATCGCTTTCTTCGCTCTGGTCCGCTGCTTGTTGTCAAAGAGCGCGCAGCGCTCAACGTAGACGGGTCCATCAAGTTGCCCGATCGTCTCGGCCATCTTGATCGGCTCGCCCATGAGGCGGTTGCGCCCCGTGGGGGAGGTAGTAGTGCGCTGCCCCATGAGCGTGGTCGGAGCGAGCTGACCGCCGGTCATGCCGTAGATGGCGTTGTTGACGAATATGAATGTCATAGGCAAGCCCAGCTGGGTCGCCTGGATGATCTCGGCGAGGCCGATGGCGGCAAGGTCACCGTCGCCCTGGTAGCTGACCACGACGGCTTCCGGGTTGGCCGTCTTGTGGCCGATGGCAACCGCGGGAGCGCGACCGTGGGCCGCCTGCGCGTTGCCTACATCTAGGTAGTAGTACATGAAGACCGCGCAGCCTACCGGCGAGATTGCGACTGTTCGATCCTGCACGCCCAACTCATCGATTGCCTCGGCCAGGTACTTGTGGATCAGTCCGTGGCCGCACCCGGGGCAATAGTGAGTGGAGTGGCCCTTCAGCCCTTCACCGTGGGCGTGTCGCTCGAACCTCTCGTAAAAGACGGTGCTCATATTATTCCCCCGCCACTGCGGTGATCTTCTCGACGATTTCCTGCTGCTGGGGCAGCACCCCACCGAAATGATGTAGCCGGTCGATGGGCGGCAATTCCGTGACTCCCGCATGGCTCAACGCCAGGCGCAGTTCGTCCTCCAGCTGGCCGGCGCCCGCTTCGACCAGGATGAGGCCCCTGGCCTGTCCAATGAGCGGTAGGAACGCGTCGACAGGGAAGGGCCAGAGGCTGATGGGCCGGAAGAGCCCGATCTTGATACCGCGGTCGCGCAGCACCTGAATCGCGCCCTCGGCCATGCGTGCCGGTGTGTTGCAGGCGACGATTATCCACTCGGCGTCATCACAGCGGAAGGTCTCGGCGCGTTGCTCGTCCCGACTTATCCGCTCGTATTTCTCGTTCAGGCGGATGTTGTGGGCCTCGAGATCGGGTTCGATCAGGAGGATGGAGGTGTGCAGATTGCCCCTGTGCATCTCGTCGCCGTACACCGCCCACTCGGGCAGTCCAGGCTTGACCATGTGGTCGGGCAACTTCACTCGCCCCGTCATCTGTCCGAGGAAGCCATCACTGGCCAGTATTACCGGGTTGCGATACTTGAAGGCCAGTTCGAAAGCATCCATGGTCAGGTCGAGCATCTCCTGCGGCGTGGACGGGGCGAGCACCAGTGCGTGCGTGTTGCCGTGGCCTAGGCCGCGGCAGAGCAGCTTGATGTCACCCTGCTCCGGCCCGATGTTGCCCAGACCCGGTCCCCCGCGCATGACGTTGAAAAATACCCCGGGAATCTGGGCGCCGATCATGTACGAGATCCCCTCCAGCATGAGGCTGAACCCTGGAGATGAGGTAAAGGTCATGCAGCGCATGCCGGCGCCGCCGCAGCCGTACATCATGTTGACGGTTGCCACCTCACTCACCGCCTGGAGAAAGACGCCATCCAGCTGGGGCAACAGCCTCGCCAGCAGCTCGGCGCCCTCGGTCGATGGCGTTATCGGGTAGCCGAAGAAGTGACGACACCCAGCCAGAATGGCGCCGACCGCGGAGGCGTGATTCCCCTTGAGGATCATCGGCTCGAGCTTCGGCAGTGGCACCTGCTCGTCCGGAATGGCCACCGGCTCCGGAGCCGTGGTCTTTCTCGCGCCGAAGAGCATCTCCGGGTCGAGAAGCTCGAAGTCGACCTCGGCGGGCATCGGCGCCAGCCCGTATGGCTCCGGACAGGCATGCAGGCATAGTCCGCACCCGTTACAGACTTCCAGGTCCAGGACTACCGGAGTGTAGCCCGTGGCCGGGTTGATCTCCGTGCCCATCGCGATGCAGTCCTTCGGACAGGCGGAGATACAGCGCCCGCAAGCCTTGCAGAACTCTGGGAACAGAAAGGGCTTGGGTTTGTCTTTAGTCTTCGCGTTTGCCATAGGCTCGGGGGTTAGACGGGCGAACGTTGTACTGCGAAGGTCGAACGAGTGATTGGTTAACGGTAACCAGTGATCAGTTATCGGTGATCAGTAACTCCGAGATTGAAACATACAACATCCTCGGTTACTGATCACTGATCACTGATTACTAATAACTCGTCACCGGACCACGCGGCCTGAGCAGCGGCCGGGTGCCCTTCGACACCGACCGCTGCCCGTGAACCGAGGGTTGCCTAGCAGATTACGGCCAAATACCGCGTTCGAGGGTCACGTCCGCCACCCTGGCGATCGCCAGGACGTAGGCGGCCGTGCGCAGATCGATCGTTGCCAGCGGACTGCCGTCGAGTCCACGCTTCTGGCGGCGAGCCTCCAGGTCCCTCAACGACCCGTTGATCTCTTTCTGCTTCTCGATCACGGCCTCGGTGGCCTTGATCATCTTGGCCTTCATCTTCCCGTTGACTTCATCCTCTTCCCACTGCTCATTCTCGTTATTCTGGACCCACTCGAAGTAGCTCACCGTCACACCACCGGCGTTGGCCAGGATGTCCGGGAGCACAGGGATCCCGCGCTCGAAAAGGATCGCGTCGCCGGCCGGTGTCGTCGGCCCGTTCGCCGCCTCGGCGATCACCTTAGCCTGGACCTCAGCGGCGTTGTCGCCGCGAATCACGTTCTCCAGAGCGGCGGGGATGAGGATGTCACACGGTAAGGTGAGGATCTCGTCGTTGCTCACCTCTTTCGTACCCGGGTAGCCGACCACCGAGCCCGTCTTCTTCTTGTGCTCAAGAACCTTGTCGGGATCGAGACCGTCCGGGTTGTGGATGCCACCGCGCGAATCGCTCACTGCGATGATCTTCGCACCCTGCTCGGCGTACAGCTGGGCGGCGATGGCCCCTGCGTTGCCATAACCCTGGACCACGACGGTCGCGCCTTTCACCGAGTCGAGGCCGGGCACGAGGCCCATCGCCAGGGCCTGCTGCGTGCAATATAGACAGCCACGCGAGGTCGCCTCGTTGCGGCCCAGCGATCCACCCATGTTAACCGGCTTGCCCGTCACCACGCCCAGGTTGTTACGACCCTTATGCATCATGTCATAGGTGTCGAAGATCCAGGCCATCGTCTCCGAGTTCGTGTTCACGTCCGGCGCCGGGATGTCGCTGTGCGGCCCGATCGCATCGCCCAGCTCGGCGACGAAGCGCCGCGTGATTCTCCGCATGTCCTCGTTGGTCCGCTTCTTGGGGGTGCAGATGATTCCGCCCTTCGCACCGCCGAACGGGACGTCCAACACCGCGCACTTCCAGGTCATCCAAGACGCCAGCGCCCGCACTTCGTCCGCTGTCACGTCCGGATGATAGCGGATCCCGCCTTTGCCCGGCCCGCGGGCCAGGTTATGAACGCAACGGTAGCCGACGAAGTTCTTGACC
>JBDHKT010000280.1:0-3781 GCA_039586255.1 Gemmatimonadota bacterium
GTCGTCCGGGGATACGGCCAACGGTGGACTATCATACAGATAATCCAGGTTACTCTCGAGCAACTCGCTTTGGGCCCCGTCAGTGGAGACGCTGTAGAGGCCAATGGGGTTGTCCCCATCCCGGGCCGCGAAATAGACACGCTCGCCATCCGTCGACGGGGTCAATCCCCAATACCAGGAATGACGGTCGTCGACCACACGAATCGACCCGGTCGAGATCTCCACGGCCTTGATCCCATCCGGACAGTGAAAGAAGATCTCCCCGCCATCCATCGACCAGGCGAGCGGACGCCGCACCTGGTCGCCCGCAGGCGTCAGGGCAGTCCCTCGGTCTTCCGGCCAGAGATACTGCTTGGGTCCGGTCGCATCTCCCCCGCACCCGAGCCCGACGAGTCCGGCAAAGAGCACACAGACAGGCCGTCGGGACGTTCGTGGGAAATGCCGGCGGGCTCCAGACCCGGGACTCACAAGACCTGGCCCTGCCGCCGCGCAAGTGAAAAGTGCGCCCTTCAACTTCTCGCCCATAACGTTCCTCCGTGACTCCGGCTCAGACAACTGCAACTGTTGGACGCCGTTGTGGCTCCGGCATAACCTTGCCCAGGCGCGTCAAGCAGAGGTCAAGCGGCTGAGGGGATTTCGGGCACCCGGCTATGCTGAAAGATGCCACCCACGCATGGGCGTATCAACGAGCGCTGCGACGACAGGGCCCTGCCAACAACTGTTATCGGTTGTGGTTACCTGGGTGAGCCGGTGAGCGCTTACCATCGCCTTTAGATCGGTGTGCGGTATGCGGTGTGCGGTAGCGTTCCAACTTCGATATTACCGCACACCGCATACCGCACACCGGCCTCCCTACGTCCCTCCCCATCCGAGCCGTCGAACCCTATTATGCCTGCACGCATCAAAAGCGGTTGAAGACGGCCCCACACCTGACCTCACGATCTGAATAACGGGAGGAAGCATCGTGAATCTGCGACGGTATTCGCGCCTGGTCGCGCTCGCCTGTGTCGCGCTCTGGACAGCGGGCCTACCGGTCTCGCTCCATGCGCAGAGCGCCCTGGCCGAGGCGCAGGTGCCCGCCCGCTACGCGGAGGCGGTCGAGCTCGCCCGCACTCTGATGACGGCGGTCATGGAGGAGAGCGGAACGCCCGGCATGTCGGTGGCGGTGGGGATCGACGGCCGGGTCGTCTGGTCGGAGGGCTTCGGCTATGCCGACGTCGAGCATCGCGTGCCGGTGTGGGAGGAGACTAAGTTCCGCATCGGCAGCGTCTCGAAGCCGGTGACCGCGGCGGCGATCGGCCAGCTGATCGAGCAGGGTAAGCTCGATCTCGACGCGCCGGTCCAGCGCTACGTCCCATCGTTCCCGGAGAAGCGTTGGCCTATCACCACCCGGATGGTCGCCGGGCATCTCGCCGGCATTCGCCATTACCGCGGTGAGGAGTTTCTGAGCAGCCGGCGCTACACCACGGTGCTCGAGGGGTTGGAGATCTTCCAAGACGATACTCTGCTCTTCCAGCCGGGATCGCGTTACTCGTACTCGAGCTACGGCTGGAACCTGATCAGCGCGATCGTGGAGGGCGCGTCGGGCGAGGAGTTCCTGCCGTACATGCAGAAGAACGTGTTCGATGCGCTGGGGTTGGTGCACACCGCGCCCGGTTACACCGACAGCATCATCCCGCACCGCACCAGCTTCTACGAACGCAACAGGGACGGCAGCGTGGTCAACGCACCGTACGTCGACAACAGTTACAAGTGGGCGGGGGGCGGGTTCATCTCGACGCCGGAGGACCTGGTGCGGTTCGGCTTTGCGCATATCGGGAGCGAGTTCCTGAAGGCGGAAACGATCGAGGAGCTCTGGACGCCGCAGGCGACCAACGATGGCCAGTCGACGGGCTACGGGATCGGCTGGGGTGCGGTCATCGAGGACGGCCGCTTCGTTCGGGCCTCGCACGGCGGCGGCTCGGTGGGCGGTACCACCTCGTTCATGGTCTACCCACAGGAGAACGCGGTCATCGCGATAGTCGGCAACATGACACAGGCGCCCACGGGTGGAAGACTGCCAACCTTCATCATGAACGCCTTCCTCGAGCCCGAGACGCTGGCGTCGGCGGCCGGCGCCTCCGGCCCCGACATCGCCGGCGACTACAATTGTGTCGCCGCCGCCGACGGTACCGATGTATCCAGAGGGACGCTCGAGCTCGGAGGCGCGCCGGGCGACTACTGGGGACGCATCGAGTGGACGGTCCTGCAAAACGGGAACGTCTCGCGGAGCCGCATCATCGCCGCGTACAGCTACGAGGATCGGACCCGGATCGTGACGGTCTCCGAGGGCGCCGGCCTGACGAGCCTGTGGCTAACTGGTGAGGGCGATGAACTCAGCGGCCGTTGGGTCAGCGGTGGCAGCGGCGAGCTGACGTGCGAGCGGCAGTAGAACGCTACCTGATGCGGAAATAGCAGAACGGGCACGCGGGGATCGCCCAGATCGCGTTGCCCTCTTCTGAAGGAAGGACCTGAACGATCGAGCCCGGGCCGGCCACCCCCCAGCGGGGCGCCGGCCCGGGCTCAACCTCGATCCGCATTACGCGCCGGCCGTCCACCCCGGCCAGCTCCACGATGTTCCCGTCCTCATGGCTCCAGCCCGCCGGCCGGCAGAGCAGGTACAGGCCGTCCGCCGATAGCCCCAGGAACTCGCCGGCGCTCAGCACGGTGGCCGCGCGGCCGTCGCGCAGGCGGCCGCGGCGCACGCGATGTGCCGGACCCTCCTCCGCCGTCCCCGGCGTGACGCCGTAGTAGACGGACTCGCCGTCGGGCGACCAATCGAGATGGTAGATCAGGCCGTCCTCGCGGAGCACGACGCGTACCTTCCGACTCTCCCATTCGACGATGTGGATCTCGCTGGCGCCCGCCGCCGTCGTGCGTCTCGGCACGTAGGCGATCCACTCGCCGTCGGGAGAGAAGGCGTAGGCGTTGACGGCGTCGCGGTAGAGCATGCGGGGTGGGTCCATGGGCCGGCCCGTAGCCGGATCGACCTCGATGGTCCAGATCCGCGGCGGACCGCCGTCGGCGACGAAGCCGATCCGGTTACCCGATCGCGACCAGCGCGGCATCGTGGCGGACCACGTCTTCCGGTAAGCGAACGGCTTACCGCCGTCGGTGGGAACGATCCAGAGGACGGGCTGCGGCCGCGTCTGCAGAACGGCGACGAAGCGCCCGTCGGGCGACGGCGCCACCGTCGGGTCGATCGGTACTTCGATCTCGGCGACGCGGTGCGGCTCGGGGCGGAGGACGAGAACGGTAGAATCGACGCCCTCCTCGGACTCCTGCGACCGCAGGTTAACCGGCGAAGCAACGCAAAGCAGTGCCGCCAGCGCCAGAGGCCGGCGGCCGGATGCGATCAGCGTGTGGGCCACTCTCCCAGCCGGACGGTAAGTTCCTGTCTCTGGTCTCGTCGGACCAACTCCAGTTCCACGAACTTATCGATCCGCTCGGGAGAAAGCACCTTCTGTAGCGACGCCATGCCCGTCACCAGCTCGCCGTCCATCGCCACGATGACGTCTCCGGAGCGCATACCGGCGACCGCTGCCGGCCCGGCGGGCTCGACCTCGGCGATCTCGACGCCGCTCGTCTGCTCGCGTGTCAGGCGTCGCGCTTCGCGGGCGTAGAGCGGCCGCTCGCGTCCCGCGATACCGAGGTAGGCGCGCCGGTAGATCCCGTGCGTGATGAGCGCCGCGATGATACGCCGCGTCGTTTCATTCACCGGGATCGCGAACCCGATCCCGGC
>JBDHKT010000281.1:0-4541 GCA_039586255.1 Gemmatimonadota bacterium
CTCCTGCGGCTGGCGTGCCGCGATGCTGTCTTCGGAAGTCCCCGGGACCGAGTCCTGTAACTCGTTGCGTGGCTTGAGCTTGCCCTCGAAGGTCTGCTGCAGCCCCAGCGTGAGGACGTGGTTCTCGCGAAGGGTGTCCGCCCCGAAAATCTCCTGCGCCCGCAGCGACGGTGTCACCGCCGGGCTGTAGGTCCAGCTGATGACCGGCGAGATCTTGTGGCGGATTCGCTCCACCGGCCCGACGCCCGGGAAGAAGCCGTATATGTCGCTGTTGAGGCCGGCGCTGACGGAGATGCGAGTCGGCGCGGCGACGAACCTGAGGTTCGTCAGGTTGTTGCGTCTCAACTGGCCGCTGAGGTTCAGCGCCGGGGTCAGCGTCGTCGAGCCGATCAGGCGCTGCTGGTAGCCCAGCGAGGTCCGCCAATTCACGTCGCCCTGCCGCCGCTTGTCTCCGATCACGAGGGTGTCATCCACCACGTCGAGCGTATCGGTGACCGTTTCTCTGTATGTCCCACTCGAGTTCCAGCGGAGATTCCCGAGCGACAGGTTTGATGTCAGGCCACTGCTCAAGGTCGATTGGCCCGGGCGGCCCGGCGTCTCCGACGTCGAACGGGTCAAGTTGGTGCTGCCGGTCCAGGTTAACCCGTGGTACCAGCTCCTGTTAATCGGCGAGGGAGACGGCGTTATCACGATGGGCGCCAGCGTGAGCGAGAACGACGGCAGCGTCATAGTCGTAGGTTGTGGCGACTCCTGCGGGTTCGACAGCGGCTGGACCCTCTGGGCGCCGATATTCAGCGTCCCCCAGCTGTTGCACGAGCCGCTCGGGGTTGAACTCGTTCTCGCGCTGGAACTGCTGACTCGAGACGAAACTGACCGAAGCACGAAGGTCGGCGCGCTCACCGAACCGCTGGCTGTGGTTCCAGGCAAGTGACAGTTCCTTGCCGCCATCGGGCAGAAAGAAGTAAGACGAGCCAAGCCGCCCCGTGAGGAACTTCTGACGCCAGCGATATCGGTAGAAGCCGTCGAAGCGCGTCCAGGTATCCCCCCACCAATCGATGCTGAACTGGGAGTCCATATAGTCGCTGATCGCCCAGTAGTATCCGACGTTCGAGATGTGCCGGTTGTAGCCGGCGGACTGGCGTACGATGTCATTGACGCCGAACTGCAGTGTCAGAATCCCGCTGTGCCTTCCCTGGCGGATGTCCTGCGCCATGAACGGGAACCAGAAGACGGGCACGTCCCCGAAGTAGACGCGGACCGGCCAGGCGACAACGATGTGTCCGAGCACCAGCTTGATCTTGTCCGATTCGAACCGGTAGTGCGGCTCCGGCAGGTCACACGAGGTGAAGTGGCCTTCTTCCACCCACAGCGTGTCAGTGCCTTCGAGAGTGAAATCGCCCTCGACGTTCCAGACTTCCCAGCGCGTTCGTCCCCCGACGACGGTACCGATCTTGGTCCCGGTGTGATAGAAGAAGGGGCCCTCCTCGCTTTCTACCTCTTCACCCTTGCTATTGATCAGCTTGGATTTGCCGAAGGCTATGATGTACTGGGTCTGGCCGTCGAAGATGACCGAGTCGGCGTAGAGGTTCTCGTTCTCTTGCACGCGCTCGATATGCGCCCTCTGATTGACATGGATCCTCTGCTCGCCCGTGAAGAACTGCAGCGTGTCCCCGCGATAGATCACGGGGCGGTAGCCGGGCCGCTCCATGAGCTCCCGCATCAGCGAATCGGCATCGGGGAACGGCTCGCCGGGCTCGGGCAGCGAGTCGGCGGCGACTGTATCTTGGGAAGCTTCCTCCGGGTCGGGCACCCTCTCCGGATCCCTGGCCCGGGTCGTGTCCTGCCTCGCACGGGTCGTGTCTTGCACAGAAGGAGCGGTCGGCAGGGGCGCGGCCGGCAGATCGGGGACGGATGTGGGCAGGCCGGCCAGCGCGACCACCGTGAAGGCGACCAGCGCCCGCCTCAGAACGGGATCAATCGGCGATTGCTTGCGGGCTACTGCGTCCCGTAAGTCGCCGGCGATCCACGAAGGCGACGAGGAGGACCGAGATCTCATACAAAACAAGCAGCGGCACCATCATCATCAACATCGTGCCGACGTCGGCCGGTGTTAGAAGAGCCGAGAGCAGCGAGACGGCGACGATCGCATGGCGCCGGAACTTTCTAAGGCTGCCGGCGTCGATCAGGCCCAGCATCGACAGCATCAAGGCCACGAGCGGCAGCTCGAATATGATGCCGAACGCCAGAATCAACCTCGTAGCGAAGCGCAGATACTCGCCAATAGTGATGATGGGAGCTAGCGCCTGTGTCTGGAAGCCGAGCAGGAACTGCAGGGCGAGGGGGAGGACCAGGAAGTAGGCCATCGCAACGCCCAGCAGGAAGAGCAGGAAACCGCCGATGACTGCCGGTACCACAGCCTTCTTCTCATGCTCGAACAGAGCCGGCGCCAGAAAGCCCCAGATGTGGTATACAAGGACCGGCGCCGACAGGATGATCCCGACGACGAAGGACAGCTTCAGCGTAACAGCCATCGGTTCCGTGGGGCTGGTGTAGAGGAGCATGCCCTCGGGAACCAGCGGTACGATGGGCAGTTTGAGCAGGCCGATGACATCGAGCTCGGTGATGATGAAGAAGCCCGCCACGGAGAGCGTCAGCACCGTCACCCCCATCCAGATGAGGCGCGAGCGCAACTCATCGAGATGTTCGAGGAAGGGCATTTCGCCCGAGTCCTTTGCCCGCTTCACCGTTCCTTGTCCTTGCTCTTGGGCGGTTTCGGCGACGGTTCCTCCGCCAGTGCCGATTCGAGGAAGTCGAGCTGGGCGGCGTCATAGCCCTCACGCTCGGCCAGTTCGCGGATCGTCTCCAGGTACTCCTCCGGATCTTGGAAGTTCGTGTAGACCGAGGCAAACCGTACATAGGCGACCTGGTCGAGGTCGCGCAGGTGCTGCATCACGAGCTCGCCGATCTGCCAGCTTTCCACCTCGCCCGACTCACTGCGCTCGAGGCTCTCTTCGATAGCGTCGGCGATGTTCTCGATTTGCCGCAGCGTGACCGGGCGCTTGGTGCAGGCGACCTGGATGCCGCGGATCAGCTTGCTGCGATCGAATGGCTCGAAGCTGCCGTCCCGCTTCTTGACCGCAAGCGGTCGTTCCTCGACGACCTCGTAGGTGGTGAAGCGCGCATCACAGTTCTGACACTCGCGGCGGCGACGCACGGCGCGGCCCTCGCGACTGGTTCGCGAGTCAACAACCCGGTTCTTCGTGTGACCGCAATATGGACAGCGCATTTGGGAAGGGATGGTCAGCCCGGCAGCCTGCCGAGCCCGCCACTAGCGGCAGCTCAGTCGCTCCGCTTGGTCGCGGGCCAGCCGGGACTCATCGCTCCTTGGATAACCAGCCATCACACGTTGGAAATACTCACAAGCCGTGTCTTTGTTTCCCTGGTCGACCTGGAGGAGTCCCGCTTTGTAGAGTGCCGTGGGCGCCGCACTCGAGTTGGGGTACAGCTCAACCACGCGGTTGTATTCACGAATCGCCCGCCCGGCATCGCCCTCTTCCCGGTAGGTCTCCGCAAGGTAGTACTGTGCATCGGGTGCCAGCTCGTCCGCGGGATATTCCACCAGGAATTCCTGGAACCCGGTGCGCGCGGTCTCGTAGGCCCCGCGACGGAATTGTTCGATCGCAGCCGAGTAGAGGGAGCGGGGCTCACCGCCCGCTCCCTGATCCAGCCCGGGGGCCGCCGCTTCGCCGACGCTATCGGGCGCGGCATACTCCTCGGCCACAACCTGCCGATCCTGCTGGCGTTGCTCCATGCGCTCGCGCAGGCTGCTGAGCACGATCTGGCTCTGGCCCAGCAGTTCCTGGATCTCGACCAGCTGGCGCTCCATGTCGTCCAGCTGGTGCATGAGATCGCCGCGCACCGTGACGACAAGGGAGTGCTGATCCTCGAGCGCGTCGGAGACCGAGCGCTCCAGCTCGACGACGCTGGCGGCGACGGAATCCTGTCGTGCGCGGACGCTCGCCAAATCCTCGCGAATCCTGTCGACGTCCTTTTTCGAGGCACAGGCAGCGAGGCCCGTCACCGCGAAGACTAGGAGCGATTTAGCGGCGGCCTTCATGGGAACTACTCGTTCTTTAGTTACCGAGCTGGCCGTGGTCCGTGACTCTGAACTCGGCGCGACGGTTCTGCTCCCAAGCGTCCTCATTGGATGCACTCGCAGCCGGCCGCTCTTCGCCGTAGCTGATGGTTGCGAAGCGGCCCACATCGATGCCGTAACTCACCAGATAGCGGCGAACCGCTTCGGCGCGGCGCTGGCCGAGCGCCAGGTTGTACTCGTTGGAGCCGCGCTCGTCGCAGTGACCCTCGATGCGCAGCTCGACGCCGGGGTACTCGCGGAGGACGGCGACCTTACGCTGCAGGACCTGTTCAGCGTCGGGCCGGATATCGGATTTGTCGAAGTCGAAGTGAACGCGCTCGGCGATGACCGCCAAGACGCGATTACGCTCGGCCTCGGCGCGACGCCGTTCCTCCTCCTCACGGCG
>JBDHKT010000282.1:0-3775 GCA_039586255.1 Gemmatimonadota bacterium
GCAGGGCTCGGCGCAGTGAACCGGGATCGGTATGTCGGCGCTGGGCGATGATCTCCTGGCGATCGCCGAGCGTCTTGAAGCGCCGGCTCGGCGTCGGCGGATCCGTCTCGCGAAGCGTGGCGACCGCTGCCAAGCCCGCGAGATCCTTGGGATCATACGGGAGTTCACCGGCAAGGAGCTCGTACAGGATGACGCCGAGCGAGTAGATGTCCGTGCGGGTATCCACGTCGAGCCCGGTCATCTCGGCCTGCTCAGGGCTCATGTATGCCGGTGTGCCGACGGCCTCGCCGCGCTGAGTGTGCAGCGTCATCTCGGTGAGACGCTGGCCCATCGCCTTGGCTATCCCAAAGTCGATCACCTTGGGGACGGGTTCTCTACCGTCCTGAATCGTGATCAGAACATTGGAGGGCTTCATGTCCCTGTGGATCACGCCCTTCTGGTGCGCGTGCTGGATGGCGTGGCAAACCGGGATGAACAGCTCCAGTCGCTCGCGGACGGAGAGCTTGTGCGTGTCGCAGTACTCCGTGATCGGCACGCCACGCGCCAGCTCCATCACGAAGTATGGCCGCCCGGTCTCGGTGGCGCCGCCATCGTAGACCTTGGCGATATTGGGATGGTCCATGACCGCCAGGGCCTGACGCTCCGCGTCGAAGCGGGCGACGACCTGCTTGGTGTCCATCCCGGGTTTGATGATCTTGAGCGCCACCTGCCGCCGGACCGGCTCGGTCTGCTCGGCCAGGTACACCACGCCCATCCCACCTTCGCCCAGCACTTCGAGGACTCTGTAGGCACCGACACCCTCGAGCTGAGAGTCATCAGGTCTGAACTCAGCACCTGAGGATTCGATGCTCTCAGGTGACTCGGGCCCGTTTGTGCCGTTCGCCAGAGGCGACATCACGCTACCCTCCGCGATAGGACTAAGAGTCGATGAGAAGTTGACGAGACCACGACGTGAGAGATCGCTGCAGTCTGCCAGGACCACCGCCGGTACACGACCGTACTAACCCAGAGGGACCGGCGCTGGATCTCGACGATCAGCCGCTTGAGACGGGACATAGCTGCCACCTGCAGCCTGAGGTATGTGGGATTACGGGCACCCGGTTGTGCCTAAAGATGGGATGCTGGCGGGCCCGCATCAACGAGCGCCGTCAGTCCGGCTGCTCGTAGTTCTCCAGCAGCCCCTAGAAGCGCGGGTGGTCGCGGAGGGGCGCGTTGTCAGTAAGGGAAGTTCATGCGGCGCAGCAAGTCTTGAAACCGCGGGTCGTCCCGCAGGCGATCAAACCTCGGCCCCTCCTTGAGAAAGACGAGGTAGCTAGAGCGCTCCACATAAGCTTCTTCCAGCCATTCGAACGCATTCTCCTTGTCGCCCAGACCTATGTAGACGAGCGCTATGTGGTATGGCGAAGGGGGCGTCCGTGTCCGTTGCTCCTGCAGTTGATTGAGAATCTGCAGTGCCTCGCTGTTCCTTCCCGCCAGCGCATAGGCGTGACCGAGAGACGCAACGTATATGGGGACCCCTTCAGAAAGCGTTACCGCCCTTTCCAGCCCTGCGATCGCTTCCTCAATCATCCCCTTTTGCTCATACGGCCACGCAAGAAAGTAGTGATTTCCAGCGTTATTGGGGTCGAGCTCGAGATTCTTCCCGAATTCCTCGATTGCTCGGTCGTATTCTCGCTTAAGGTAAAAGACCTCACCCGCAGCGTTGTTGGCCATAATCGAGAGCGGATCGAGCTCCTGGGCACGTCTTGCCGCTGCAATCGCTTCCTCCCAACGTCCCATCTCCCCTAGGAAATAGGCGAGCCAGAGCAGTGCCATCGAATAGCCTGGATTCAACTCGACTGCTCGTTTGTATTCCCTTTCGGCCTCCCGCGAGTTCCATTCGAAATACCAGCTGGCTGCCCCGAGCGCCACATGCGCTTCGGCAAGGCGCTCGTCAATGTTTAACGCCCTCCTCGCGGCTGCCCCCGCCTTGGGATAAGCCTCCTGGGGCGGCAAATAATCGAAGAACCCAAGTAGCACGTAACAGATGGCCAATTCTCCATGGGGTGGTGCGTAGCTGGGATCCCTTTCAATCGCCTGTTGGAGGTACTCGATAGCTTTGTTCATGTCCTCGGGGGTCCACTTCAAGCAGAGGTAACGGCCCTTGAGGAAAGCCTCGTAAGCCTCCCGGTCGACCGGGCGGGCACGTGCCAGCAGCGCTTCTTCCTCCGGCGTCAGCGCAACTTGGATCTCTCGGGCGATCGCGTGCGCCACCTCGCTCTGCAGGGCGAGGACGTCGCCCAGGTCGCGCTCGTAGCTGTCGGCCCACAGGTGCCGGTCGGTGGGCGCGTGGATCAACTGCGCCGTGATCCGCACCCGGTCCCCGGCGCGCAGAACCGTCCCCTCCACCACCGCATCCACGTTCAACGCGCGCGCGATCTCCGACATCTGGGGCCGCGCGTCCTTGTACTGCATCACCGAGGTCCGTGAGATGACGTGTAGCGCGCTGACCTGGGCGAGTTGACCGATCAACGCCTCGGTCATCCCATCGGCGAAGTAATCCTGATCTGGATCGCCTGACAGGTTCTCGAGAGGCAGCACCGCGAGAGAACGGATATCAGGCGCTGAAGCTGAACCCTTCTCGTGGAGCGCGAGCCAGCCCGTCGCCACAACGCCCCACACAGCGAGCACGATCACGAAGCTTGCCACCGCATTGCGCCATGTGAGGAAGCGATGCCGCCGTCTGGCTTCGTGGCGGGCAGCGGCGGCCTCAGCCTCGAGTCTGCCTGCTTCGGCTTCCGTCAGGGGACTCGGTTCTGCTGGTCTCACCGTCGGCGGAGCCACCTCGTGGACAAACGCCGTGGCCAGAACGATGGGCAGGCCAATGATGAACAGCACAATGGCGAACCCAGGAAACCACTGCGGTAGCCCCAGTCCCTCCGTCAGGGCCTGGACGGCTTGATACGCCACGAGGGCGGCGCCGCAGTAAATCAGCAACACCTGCCAGAGCGAGCGGCGGTGGATCTCGGTGATCAGCCGCTTGAGACGGGACATAGCTGCCACCTGCGGCCTGAGGTATGTGGAATTAGGGGCACCCAGTTCAACAAAGATGCGGTTCTGCAAATCTAGGGGCAACGAGCGGCTTCACTCCCGCTACTCATGGTTCTCCAACAGCGCCTGGAAGCGCGGGCGGTCGCGGAGGAACGTCATCACTGGCGGCGCGGTCCTCCCAACCCATCATTCGGAGCAATGGACTTCGCACCATCGGGTCCCCCTACTTCAGCCCAGCTTCGAGCGCCGAGGCCTCCGCCGGTCGGTCGGTCGACCGGAGAAAGGCTGCAAAGTCTTCAACGAGCGTGCGCAGGTCGGGATGCTCTGGGTCGAGTATCTTCTGGCAGATGGACAGGCTGCGCCGGTACAGGGGCTCCGCCTCCTCGTACAGTCGGCGATCCCTGTACACCGCCGGTTTTGGGCGTCAGGGTGCCAACACCTCGACCACGGTGAATCACAACGTCACGCAGCACATGGGTGGCGATGGGTCGGTGAGTAATGTCCACTGTGAAGCCGTCCATCCAGCTGAGTCCCCACGCACGAGGCGACATGCAGGCGTACTGAACTCCTTCTGGGTCTCGCGGCGTGCCGTCAGCACCTAATTCGGTTGCCTTGCACCTCCTCGAATCCGGGAGATCATCGCTTCCGCGTTCGTGTTGTTCGGGTTGAGTTCCAGAGACCGCTCGTAGGAACGGATTGCTTCATCGTCGTGGCCGAGGACCATGTGCGCCTCGCCGAGGCTGTC
>JBDHKT010000283.1:0-3774 GCA_039586255.1 Gemmatimonadota bacterium
CTGCTCCCGACTCTCGTCGAGAAACTTCGCATAGCTCTCATACCGGCGCCCGGACACCTCGCCGGCATCCATCGCCGCGATCACCGCGCAGTCCGGCTCGTGCGCGTGCGAGCAGTCCTGGAACCTGCAGCCGCCGAGATACGGCCGGAACTCGGGGAAGCACCACGCAAGCTCGTGAGTCCCCACCTCCCAGAACTTGACGTTCCCCAACCCGGGCGTGTCGAGGACGTAGCCACCCGCATCGAGGCGGTGGAGCCATGCCGTCACCGTCGTGTGCCGCCCCCGCTCGATCGCCTCGCTGATCGCGCCCACCCGAAGACCCAGACCCGGCTGCAGCGCGTTCAGCAGACTGGATTTCCCAGCCCCCGACGGACCGACGAACAGGGTGATGTGGTCCGCCAACCGGCCGCCCAACTCCTCCAGACCCCCGCAGCCCTTCGCACTCGTGTAAAGGACCGGGTAGCCGATCTCCTCGAAGAGGGCGAAACGTTCGCGAACCTGGTCGGCGCCGCTGAGATCGATCTTGTTGACCACGATGAACGCCGCGATCTCGCACGATTCAGCCAGGACCAGAAACCGGTCGACCAACTCGAAGGTCGGCTCCGGTCGCGCCAGCGAGAAGACCGCCGCCAGCTGGTCGACGTTCGCCGCGATGATCTGCTCGCGCCGGCCGTCCGCCGAGCGCCGCGACAGTCGGGCGCAGCGGGGCAAGAGCTCCGTTATCACGCAGCTGCCGTCCGCCAGCCGATCGACCTCGACCTCGTCGCCCACCGCCACCCTACCGATGACCCGCTTGCGCTTTAGCCGCCCGCGCAGCGAGCATTCCAGCGTCTCACCGCCCACCTCGACCTCGTAGACGCCGCCCACGGTGCGCAGGACCCGACCCTTAAGCTTCTCCGGGCCGCCGCTCATCCGGACACCAGCTTGTCGAGGAGTCCCTTCACCTCGTGCAGCGTGAGCTTCTCCAGCTCGGCCCGCGCCGCCGCCTCGGTCGCCGCCTCCGCCAGGTACTCGGTCTCCCGATGACCGACCGGCTCGTTACCGCGCCACTTGAGGAAGAACAGGTAGGCACACCACGGCCCGGCGTCGTCGCCGAAGCCGGCAGGCTCGACTATGATCTCCACCGTGTACGAGTCGCCGTCCGGCCCCTCGAAGGCCGGCGGCCGCTCGTGCTCGCCATAATAGCCGCCGAGTGTTGCGTCTTTCATAATCACGCATAGTACGTTAGAGGAGGCACGCTTAGGGGTCAACGCGGAGCGACACGTGAGAACGATTCTCCACGCCGACATGGATGCCTTCTTCGCCGCCGTTGAGGCGCGCGACGATCCGGCCATCGCCGACCGGCCCGTCGTCGTGGGCGCCGATCCACGGGGCGGTCGCGGCCGCGGTGTGGTCGCCGCCTGCAACTACGCGGCCCGCGAGTACGGGATCCACTCGGCCATGCCGATCTCCGAAGCCTACCACCGCTGCCCCGACGCCGTCTACCTGCGGCCCCGTATGAAGCTCTACGCCGAGATCTCCGAACGGGTCATGGCGATCCTCGAGGGCTACACCGAGCTGGTCGAGAAGCTCTCGATCGACGAGGCTTTCCTCGACGTTACCGGCTCGGCGCAACTCTTCGGCGACGGCGAGTCGATCGCGCGGCAGATCAAGGAGCAGGTGTGGGAGCAGGAGCGGCTCACCGTCTCCGTCGGCGTCGCGCCCAACAAGTTCCTCGCCAAATTGGCATCCGACCTGGAGAAGCCGGACGGGCTCGTCGTCGTTGCGCCCGGGGTGGAGAGGGAGTTCCTAGGCCCGCTCCCCGTCGAGCGGCTCTGGGGCGTCGGCCCGAAGACGGCGGGCCAGCTGCACGGGCTGGGCATCCACACGATCGGCGACATAGCCGAGTTTCCATCCGACCGGCTCGAGCGCCACCTGGGCCACGGCCACGCCGAACATCTCAAGAAGCTTTCCGTCGGCGAGGACGACCGGCCGGTGGTGGTGGGCCATGAGAGGAAGCAGATCAGCCGCGAAACGACGTTTCTCACCGACACCGACGACCGCGACTACGTGCAGCGCACCCTACTCGCACTCACCGAGGAGGTCACCGCGCGCCTGCGCCGCCGTGGACTGGCCGCTCGTACTGTCACCCTGAAGCTACGGCTCGCCCCTTTCGACACGCTGACGCGTCGTAAGACGGTCGAGGCCGACCTCACGACTACGGAGGCCATCTACCCGATCGCCCTCAAGCTCCTGGAGGCGGCGGATCCCGGCGACCGTTCGATTCGCCTGATCGGGGTCGGTGTCGCGAGCCTGCACGAGCACGCGTCCGAACCACAGCTCGGCCTGTTCGACGACGGCCGCGTCGCCGATGTCATGGATGAGATCTCGGAGAAGTACGGGCACGACGCTCTGAAGCGCGCCAAGTTACTCGGTGAGACGGGAGAAGAGGAACAAGAAGAGGAGGACTAGCAGGTCGGCCCACCCACTTCCTCCCATGCTCCGACTCGCACGTTGTATATTAGTAGTAGGCAGTATTGGCCTGCCGCCGATCGACCGGATACCGAGCCTCGAGTTTCTTTCGATGTACGAGAGGAGGTAACGCGGCCATGGTTACCAAGACTGGCGCTTCCGGTAAGAGGAACGCCCACCAGAAGGCGAACGACCGGTTCAAGAACTCGTTGAACCAGTGGTTCTTTGGCAGCATCATGCTGGCCACGGTGCTCCACTTCGGGCTCTTCCAGTTCTTCCCCGAACTGACGGCGGCCGACTTCGATATCGTGGTTGATCCCACAGAAGTGATACCGCTACCGCGGGATATCAAGATCCCGCCGCCGCCGGAGGAGATCGAACGTCCGGCCGTGCCGGTGGTCGCCCCGGTCGAGCTGGATGAGGACATCACGATAGGGCGGACTACCCTAGACAAGAACCCGGTCGAACTCCTGCCACCGCCACCGAGCGAGGCTATCCGAATCGAAGATCGGCCGGTCTGGGTGCCCCACACGGTGGAACCCGAGATCAAGAACCGGGGGCGGGCGGTGGAGATCGTGCTGCGGCACTACCCGAAGATCCTCCAGGACGCCGGCATCGGCGGCACGGTGTACGTTTGGGTCTTCATCGATACGAGCGGTCGCGTGCAGAATGCCCAGGTGCAGACGAGCTCCGGGGTCGCGGCGCTCGACGAGGCCGCCCTGAGAGCGGTATACGAGATCGAGTTCACCCCGGCCCTGAACATGGACAAGACGGTGCCGGTCTGGTCGTCGTTCAACATCACTTTCCAGGTCCCCGAGTAGACGAGGTCTCACCGCGCACATCAGGCCCGGTATCGCCTTCGCGGCACCGGGCCTTTTACATGCACCTCTGGACGGTCCCCCAACTCCGGCTCCCCGCGTCGAGTCCGGTGTAGTATACTTATGGGTGCCTTCGTCCCACCTCCGCCCTAATACCGTACGCCCGTAGCCGAACGCGACAGGCAACGAAGCCATGGCCATCGAGACAGGCAGCGCCGGCGAAACACACGTCTACCAGCAGACGGCGAACGACCGGTTCAAAAAGTCGTCGAACCAGTGGTTCTTCGGCAGCATCGTCTTGGCCACAGCCCTCCACTTCGGGCTCTTTCAGTTCTTCCCCGAACTGACCGCGTCGGATGTGAGCTTCGGGGTCAACGAGTTCGAGGCGATAGAGCTGCCGCCGGAGGTGGATATCCCGCCGCCGCCCGAGCAGATCTCGCGGCCCGCCGTGCCGGTGGTCGCCGCCACCGAGCTCGAGGAAGACATCACGATCGCGCCGACGACC
>JBDHKT010000284.1:0-3764 GCA_039586255.1 Gemmatimonadota bacterium
GTATATCGTCTACGCAGTGATCACGGCCTGAATCGAGCGAGACGATGGAGGCGATCCCTGAAGTAATGAGGCGGCGAATCGCCGAGGCGCTGGCTGAAGATGTCGGGTCGGGCGACTGGACCACCGAGTGGTGCGTCGAAGCGGACGCTAGAGCCGAAGCCGAGATAGTCGCCAAGGCGGAGGGCGTGGTCGCCGGGCTCGCCGCCGCCTGCGAAGTCTACCGGCAACTGGGGGGAGCCGAGTTGCAGCCGCTGGTCGGCGACGGCGACGAGGTGGCCGTCGGTATGCCTGTCGCCCAAGTCACGGGGAGGGCGCGCGCCATCCTCACCGGCGAGCGGACGGCGCTCAACCTTCTCGGGCACCTTTCCGGTGTTGCGACGTTGACGCGCCGCTACGTCACTGCAGTGGAGGGGACGGGGGCGCGCATCACAGATACCCGAAAAACGACCCCGCTGTGGCGCGAGCTCGAGCGTGCGGCGACGCGGGCGGGTGGGGCGGTGAACCACCGTCGCGGCCTCGATGCCATGGTGCTCATCAAGGAGAACCACCTGGCCTGCAGCGGCGGCATCGGACATGCCGTGGAACGGGCCAGAGAGTCGAACACGAGGGGCCTCGAGCTTGAGGTCGAGACGACGAACCTGCGGGAGGTGAGTGCTGCGTTGGCTGCCGGGGTCGACCGGATAATGCTGGACAACATGCCTGTCAAGCAGGTGAGGGAGGCGGTGCGGCTCATCGCCGGCGGCGATCCCCGGCCCGAGATAGAGGCGTCGGGCGGTGTGACGCTGGCTAACGTGCGCGAGCTCGCGGAGACCGGGGTCGACTACATCTCGGTTGGCGCCCTGACACACTCGGCGCCCGTTCTAGACCTCTCGCTCAGTCTCCGGAAGTTAGAGTCATGACCGGCAAGGCATCGAGCTGGGAGGGGCAGAAGCTCGCCGTGCTCAGAGAGCGCTGGGACCGGCCGCACGTCCACATCTACTCCAGCATCGACAGCACGAGCACGTTGGCCGTGAAACTGGCGGATGAGGGGGCAGCGGCCGGGACGATCGTTCTGGCGGACGAACAGACGGGCGGCCGCGGCGTCTCGACGCGGCGCTGGCATTCCCCCAAGGGTGCCGGGCTCTATCTGTCTCTCGTGCTCCGGCCGAAGGAGTTGCCGAACCCACTTCTGCTCCCCTTGCTGGCCGGTTTGGGGGCCGCCCGCGCTGCCCAGACGCTGATGGGCGGTGCCGCGGTGGGGGTCAAGTGGCCGAACGACCTGATCGTCGCGGGCCGCAAGGCCGGCGGGATCATCGCCGAGGCGTCGTGGTCCGGTACGCGGCCCAAGTATGTGGTGCTGGGGATCGGCGTGAACGTGCACCAAAAAGCTGCGGACTTCCCAGCCGACCTGCGGCGTGTGGCGATATCGCTCGATATGGCTGCCGGCCGGACTGTATCACGCCTCGAGCTTGCCGATCGGATCATCGACGAGGTCGAGACCTCCTGCCTGAACCCGCCGGAAATCCTCGATCGCGAGTTCCTGCGTCGGTTCGACGACTACGACTGGCTGAGAGACCGGCGCTGCTCCTTCGACTCGGGTGGTTCCACACCTTCGGTGGGCACGGCGGTGGGGATCGCGCCCGACGGAGCTCTACTCTTCCGACCCGATCGGGGCGCTCTCCAGCGAGTAACCGCCGGGCACTTGCTGGTTGAGGAGCTTCCCACGCCGGACTTCTGATATGAGCGAGCTACTTCTAACCGTTGACGTGGGCAACACAGAAACCGTGCTGGGGCTCTTCCGCGGGCGCGAGCTGGTCCGCCACTGGCGTATCTCAACCGACTTTCGCAAGACGCCCGACGAGCTGGCCCACCTGCTCAAGAACCTGCTGGCGGAGCAGGGAGTCGAGGCCAATCTACGCGGCGTCATCGGCTCGGTTGTGCCGGCCCTGGACCCGATTATCACCAGAGCCTTCTGGCGGGCCTTTGGCAGCGAGCCTCGGCTCATCAATGACCCCGCCGTGCTGGCGGAGAACGACGGGCCGCTCCCGATCCGCCTTGATGTGGACGAGCCCCACACGGTCGGGGCCGATCGCATGCTCAACACATTGGCTGCCAGCGAGCTCTACGGGGTCGACATCATCGCCGTCGACCTGGGCACCGCAACCACCTTCGACTGCATTACGGGGGACGGTGTCTTCATGGGCGGCGTCATCGCTCCCGGACCTCGGGCAGGCATCGAGAGCCTCGCCGATAGCGCCAGTAAGCTGCCGTTCATCGATCTCGTACCGCCCGACATGATTATCGGGCGCCGAACCGACGACTGCCTACGATCCGGTTGCTTCTACGCTATCGTGGATGCGATCGACGGGATGGTCAGGAGGATAAAAAAAGAGTGGGAGCGACCCGGCGCCATGGTGCTCGCCACAGGCGGCCTGGCCGCCCTGATCGCTCCCCACTGTGATTCCGTTGATGCCGTTGAGCCCTATCTGACTCTCTACGGCCTCGCCATCGCCGATCGCATCCTCGGCGACGAACTCATCTTCTGACAGGCCGGCGCCCTCCGGGTCAAGCGACCCGCCGGACCTTCGATCGGATCTTCTCTAGCGCCCGGTCCGCGGTATCCGGGCTGATCAGCTTCACGATGAAGTAGATCACGGCCAGGAAGAACGCCAGCTTGATGATGGTCACTAGGAGCGCCGTCAGTAGGCTGAGGATCGGCACCAGCAGCGCTGAAGCCACCGCCAGGGCCACCAGGCCCCCCGCCAGCAATGCTCCCAGCCTGAACATCCCTCTTAGCATTCTTCTCTCTCCTCCCATGTAGGAATCGGCGAACCACGGCGCCTTCCCCCGGACAGTGGGGGTGGCCTCGCCTCTCCAACTTAATGTACGGCCTGGACGCCCAAAAGGTTTCAGGCCGGGCTGATCAGGCCCCGGACGGTTGGGTCCGGCCACAACTGCAGGTCCCGGGGCACTTTTCTGCCAGCTTGACAGTGCGCCCCCCCTTTACGAATGGCACGTTTAATGCCATTTTCCTAGCTTAGCTAACGGAGCAAACCCGGTGGAAAGCCTAAAGCCGCACGTCGGCCCATGCAGGAAGGGCCGGGTGTCTCCGGTATATGCGATTCACAACAATACAAGGGTTCGACAGAGGAGGAAACCACTCATGCAGATCAAGCCCCTCGCCGACCGAGTCGTCGTCAAAGCGCTCGAGGAGACGGAGCAGATGAAGGGCGGCCTATATATCCCGGACACCGCCAAAGAGAAGCCCCAGCAGGGCGAAGTGATGGCGGTCGGGCCCGGCCGAGTGAGTGACGAGGGCACGCGGATCGAGGTCGAGCTGAAGGCGGGCGACCGCGTGATCTACGGGAAGTACAGTGGTACCGAGGTCACCGTTGACGAAGAGGAGTATCTGATCCTGCGAGAGTCGGACGTCCTGGCGATCGTCGCGAACGGCAAGAAGTGATTCCCTTTTGCAGGCTCACGGCCCCGCGGCGACTGGTGCGGGTAGGCGACCCTTACATTGCAGGTGCTGGATTAGCACACGGTACGAATTCGAGAGCAGGAGCGCCCCAGGAGCTGATATACGGGTGCTGCTAGAGTGGCAACGGGTTAAGCAGGAGGTTCAGCAAGATGGCGAAGGTGATTGAATTTGACGCCCAGGCGAGGAACAAGCTCAAGGTCGGGGTCGACCTGTTGGCCAAAGCGGTCAAGGTCACACTGGGTCCCAAGGGGCGCAACGTAGTGCTCGAGAAGAAGTTCGGCAGCCCGACGATCACCAAGGACGG
>JBDHKT010000285.1:0-3759 GCA_039586255.1 Gemmatimonadota bacterium
GTGGAGTGGAGTGTGAGAAGGTTCACCCGGTGGGGGTCCGCCTCCACGCCTTCCGATGTGGAGAGCGCAACGCGCTCCAGTAGGCGCTGGATGCTTTCCTCCAGCGTATCCGCCTGGCTGACCTCGGTCAGCGAACCCAGCCGCTCCACCGCCGTCGGATAGCGCTCGGCGGGACTCCGTTCGGCCCGGATCCGCTCCAGCGCCGTCCGGCCGCCCAGTCGCTTGATCACGTCCTCCAGGTCCGGTGCCTCCAGGCCGGCCGCTTCGCGCTCCGCCGCGTAGAACTCCAGGCAGTCCGAGAAGCGGCCCAGCGAGTACGGCGCCGCCAGCTTCAGCAGCAACTTCTCCTCGTCGCCCAGCTTTCGTTTCGGCTCGAGCGCCAGCCCCAGGCCGAGATGGTCCAGGAGATTCACCAACGCCGCCTTGCGCGCCCGCAGCCGCTTCTGATCGTTCAGGCCACGGAAGACTTGGGCCAGGGCCCGCGCGTCGTCGAGAGCGTGGTGGGCTCGGTCGATGGTGACGCCGAACCGCTCGGCCAGGTCGCCCAGCCGCGCGCTCTCACGGAACAGCGATCGCGCCAGCGGCAGGGTGTCGAAGAAGATGAGGCCCCCGGTGTCGGCGAACGCCTCGACCGAGCGACGCAGCACCGGCACATCGAAACGGTGGCCGTTGTGAGCGACGAGTACGCTACCCTCGGCGAACGCGAGGAAATCGGGCCATATCTCCTCCAGCCTCGGAGCTTCGCGCAGATCCGCCTCGCTGTAGCCGTGCACCTCCGTCGCGCCGGCGGTTACGGGCCCCTCGCAGCGTACCAGCGAGTGGAACGTGTCGATGACCTCTGCGTCACGGACTTTCGCGGCACCGAGCTCGATGATCTCGCAGGTCGCTGGATTGAGGTCCGTGGTCTCGAGGTCGAAGGCCACGTAGTCGCGCAGCACATCGCCGAAGCCGCGGCTGTGGATGAGCTGCAGCGCCTTGAACAGCGTCGTTACCAGCGGCCGCTCGCGCTCGCCGTCTCGGCTCAGGACCAGGTCGTGCGGGCGCGGCTCGACCTCATCGCTCAGGTAATCGACCGCGGTGGGAAGCCGGACCGAGTGCAGCATGCCGCGCAGGGCGATCTCGCGGCCGCCGTGCGGCTCGATGTAGACCCGCCCGCCTGCCGCCACGAGTGATGTCAGCTGTTCCGCCAGCTCGCGGGCGCCCGGGAACTCGTTGGGATCGCTGATCTCGTCGTAGTGCTCCTCGAGACGGTTCTCGTACGGCTTCACCCGTTGCGAGAGCAGTTCCTCGACCAGGCCGCCGAGGCTGTCGTGAGACTCGTGCAGGGCGCGAAGGTTCTCCACGTGGTAGACGAAGCGCCACGCCTTCTTCGTATCGGGATGGTCGGGCGCGTGGGTCCGCGCGTAAAGGCGGAGCGCTGCCAGGAAGTCGGTACCGCGTGACGACGACAGCGTACGGACCTCGGCCAGCATGTTCTCCGGCAGCAGTCGCTCGGCGAACGCTTCTGTCGCCACCGGATCGTCGGGTGCGCTGACCACGCGTAGCGAGGCGACCACGTAGGCGATGACCGGGTCATCGAGCAGCGAGCGTCCGCGCGCCAGGCGGCAAGGAATGGCGGCTGCGACCATTCGCTTCTCGAGGTGCTCGCCGAGATTGTGCCTGCGATAGAGTAGGGCGTAGTCGCCCCAGTCGAGACCGGTAGCATTCCTGTCGGCCAGGAGGTGCTCGAGTATCCAGGCCGCCTCCGCCTCTTCGTCGCTGAAGGCATAGGCCTCGACATCGAATTCCGACTCGCGCTCCGCCTCGATCTCCTTCTCGAAGAGCACGGGGTTCTCCGTCAGGAGTCGCCGCGCGGCATCGAAGATCTGGCGGCTGCAGCGCCAATTCCGGTCCAGGACGATGGGCTCCTCCACGTCGAAATCGGTGCGGAACCGCCAGAGGATGCGTGGGTCGGAGCCGCGCCAGGAGAAGATCGATTGTTCGTCGTCGCCCACGGCGAAGATGTTGCGGTGGCCCGATGCCAGGCGCTTGAGGATCGCGTACTGGGCGGCGTCCAGGTCCTGGAACTCGTCGACCAGCAGGTAGTCCCAACGCGACGCCACCTCGTCGGCGATCTCCGGGTTCTTTCTGAACAGCTCGTCGGTCAGCGCGATGATGTCGTCGAAATCGACCAGGTTCTTCTCACGCAGCAGCGAGATGTAGCTGTCGAAGGTCGCCTCGTCGCCTTCTGTGAGCGCGTAACCCTGGAGCCGCCGGCGCCCGAACAGGGTCAGCAGCCCGCTGCGTCGGCCCTCCGGGAAGATCCCCAGTCGCCGCAGCAGCAGTTGCTGGTAATGGTCGTCGGCCACTCCGAACCCGCGTCGTAGCCCGACCTCTTGCGGCCGGTCGCGAAGGATCCCCAGGCAGAGTGCGTGCAGTGTGCCCCGGGTGATGCGGTCCGTCCGAGCGCCCAGCCGCCGGTGGAGCCGTGCCGTCACCTCCTCCGCCGCCTTGTTGGTGAAGGTCACGGCGCAGATCCGCTCCGGCGCGAACCCCTCCGATTCGATGAGGTACTCTACTCGGCGGATCAGGCAAAACGTCTTGCCGGCCCCCGGTCCCGCGAGGACCAGCACGGGGCCCGGCGCCGCCTCGATGGCTTCTCGCTGCTTGGGAAACGGTTCGAAGTCTCTCGCTCTTGACGTCATGCTTCCGCCCGGCCCAGACTAGATCCTGAGTCCAGGCTAACCCTATGTTCCGACACCCGAGGTGGAGGACCCGCCATGGCTAATATCAAGGTCTACACTACGCCGACTTGACCGTACTGCAACCTGGCCAAGGATTGGCTCAGAGAACACGGCTGCGAGTTCGAGGAAGCTGACATCACCAAGGACGTCTTCCAGTTGCGCGAGTGGCGCGCCCTGACCGGCGGCGTCGGCGTGCCGGTCATCGCCTACGGCAAGGACTTCGTCATCGGGTTCAACCCCGAGCGGCTCGAGATGATGCTCGAGTCCTGCAAGAACACGACCGAGGTCGATATACCCGAGGAAGAATAATAGGTAGGCTTCGGCAACGGACTATCAACAGGGCCGTAGCACTAATAGGGACCCCGCAGCCGGCGTGCCGACTGCGGGGTCATACGGTTCGAGGCGCGATCGCCTACTTGCCGCCACCTCCGGTTTCCGCCGCCCCGTACTCGAACGCCCTGTTCGGGTAGGGTGGCGGCGCCGGGACCTCGCGTGGATCGTCCTCTATCATCTCCAGCAGGTACTGGATGGCTGCGTCGAGCTGCGCGTCGGAGCCGTTGTGCGTTGCGTGCGGCAGGTTGTCCACCACGACATCCGGCACTACGCCGATCTGCTCGATCAGCCATTCACCTTCCGGCCCATACACACCCGTCATCGGTGCCCGGGCGAGGCCGCCGTCACTCAGCCTGTTCCTCGAGCTCAGCCAGATCTCGCCGCCCCAAGTGCGCATCCCGATCACCTCACCCAGGCCGAGGCGTCGGAAACCGTCGGCGAACGCCTCGCCGTCGGAGGCCGTGTTCTGGTCGACCAGGACCACCATGTGGCCGCGGAATGCGTAGTGCATGTTCCAGGTCGGCTGGCCAACCCGGTCCTTCCAATACATCCAGGCGCGCCGCATCAGCTTCTCGAGGATGAAGGCGTCAATGTTGCCGCCCCAGTTGTTGCGCACATCGATGATCAGCGCCTGCCGGTTGAAGACCGGGTAGAACTCGCGGTACCACTTGGTGATGTCGTTGCCGCCCATGGCCCGCAGATG
>JBDHKT010000286.1:0-3750 GCA_039586255.1 Gemmatimonadota bacterium
CCCAGAGCAGCCGCTGGGTCTGCGCCCCAGCTCCTGCCAGCTTCTCCCAGCGTCGGCCGCTGAACAGCTCCTTGTAGCGCTGGTAGGTCAGCCTGGCATTGGCGATAGCCACCTTGCCCGGTAAAGCGCGCAGCCGCGCCTTCCGATCAGCATCCGCCGTACCCTCGAGCGTCTCGGCGATTACCGAGTCGACGCTCGAGTCGATCCTGCTGATGAAGAAACTGGCCACACTCGCGACGCCGGAAGGATCGCCGCCGCTCTCGACGTAGCGCTCCAGACCCTTCAGGTACGCCTCCGCCACCCGCTCGTACATGTCCCTCGCGAAGAGGAGGGTGACGTTGATGTTGATTCCCTCGGAGATGAGCTGCTCGATAGCCGGGACTCCCTCGGCGGTAGCCGGCACCTTGATCATGGCGTTCGGTCGACCGACGGCCTTCCAGAGGCGACGCGCCTCCTCGACGGTGCCATCCGTGTCGTGGGCCAGATCCGGCGAAACCTCGAGGCTCACGTATCCATCACGAAGCTTCGACGACTCGTAGACCGACGCCATCTCGTCCGCGGCCATCTGGATGTCCTCGACCGCCAGCCGCTCGTAGATGCCTTTCGCGTCGAGGTCCTGCGCGGCCGCCAGCCTGGCCAGGGCATCGGCGTAGTCGTTGCTGCCGGTGATCGCCTTGCCGAATATCGCCGGGTTCGATGTCACGCCCTTGAGGCCGTCCTCATCGATCAGGCGCTGCAGCTCGCCGCCAGTGATTAGGCTTCGACGGATGTAGTCGAGCCAGACCGACTGGCCGTGATCGCCAAGCTTGACCAGCGGGTTCATATATATGTACCTCCGGGACTAGAGCTGGGCCTTTTTGGGCTAGCCCGCCGCCTCGATCTGCGCTTTGGCGGCCGCTACGACGTTGTCGACGGTGAAACCGAAGTGCCTCTGTACATCCTTAATCGGTCCGGAGGCGCCAAAGGTTTCCATGCCGATCACCGCGCCGTCAAGACCGACATATCTCTCCCACCCCTGGGCCACCGCCTGCTCCACGGCCACCCGCGCCACCACTGCCGGCGGAAAGACGCTGTCGCGGTACTTCTTATCCTGGCGGTCGAACAGCTCCCACGACGGCATGCTCACGAGGCGGGCGCGCAGGCCCTCCGCCGCGAGCTGCTCGTAGGCCTCGAGGCAGAGTGCGACTTCGCTACCGCTGGCGATCAGCAGGACCTCGGGGTCTCCCGGATCGGCGTCGGCGAGCACGTAGGCGCCCCGGCGCACGCCGTCGGCCGGACCGTACTTCGCACGATCGAGGGTCGGCAGGTTCTGGCGGCTGAGAGCGAGTGCGGTGGGCTCGTGGTGGAGCTCGATCGCCAGGCGCCACGCCTCGGCGGTCTCGTTCGCATCGCCCGGCCTGATGACGACGAGGCCGGGTATCGCACGCAGCGCGGCTAGCTGCTCGACCGGCTGGTGGGTCGGTCCATCTTCGCCGACACCGATCGAGTCGTGAGTAAAAACGTAGATGACGGGGATCTCCATCAGTGCGGCCAGCCGGATCGACGGACGCATGTAGTCGCTGAAGATCAGGAAGGTCGCGCCGTATGGTCGCACCTTGCAGTGTGAGAGACCGTTGAGGATCGCGCCCATGGCATGCTCGCGCACACCGAAGCGCAGGTTGCGAGGCCGATAGTCCTCCGCCTGGAAGTCGCCCGCCGCGTCCTCGAACGTCAGCAGCGCCTTCGTCGAAGGCGTGAGGTCGGCCGCTCCGCCCATCAGCCAGGGCACGTTCTTGGCGATGGCGTTCAAGACTTTGCCCGAAGATGCGCGGGTAGCCATCCCTTTCGCGTCGGCCGGGAAGTCCGGGATGTCGTTGTCCCAACCGGCCGGCAGCCCCCGGTGCTGCATCATCTGGATCTGCCCGGCGAGCTCGGGATACTCCGCCTCATAGGCGGCGAACCTCTCCATCCACTTGTCGCGCAACACGCGACCACGCGAGCCGACGCCGGCGGCGAGGTGCTCGCGTACGTCTTTGGGCACGTGGAAATGCTTATCCTCGGGCCAGCCGTAGTTCCGCTTGGTGGCGCGGATCTCGTCCTCGCCCAGCGGTGAGCCGTGCGCATCGTGACTGTCCTGCAAGTTCGGTGCGCCGAAAGCGATGTGGCTGTCGACGACGATGAGAGTGGGTCGGTCTTCGGTTTCCTTAAATGTGGTGAACGCCTCGGCCAGCGCCTCCAGGTTATTGGCATCGCCGATGTGGGTGACACGCCAGCCGTACGCCTTGAAGCGCGAGGCGACGTCCTCGGTGAAGGCGAGCGAGGTCGGCCCGTCGATGCTGATCTTGTTGTTGTCGTAGATCCAGCAGAGGTTCGACAGTCTGAGGTGTGCGGCGAGCGAAGCCGCCTCCGAGGAGATGCCCTCCATCATGCAGCCGTCACCGGCCAGCGCGTAGACGTTGTAGTCGAAGATGTCGAAGTTCGGCCGGTTGAAGTACTCGGCCATCCAGCGACCGGCGATAGCCATCCCGACGCTGACCGCGGCACCCTGTCCCAACGGCCCGGTCGTCGTCTCTACGCCGGTCGTCAGGCGATACTCCGGGTGACCGGGAGTCCGGCTGTCGAGCTGCCGGAACTTCTTGATATCCTCCAGAGAAACCGCGGGCTCATCGAGTACCTTGTAGCTCCCGTCGACCTGCTTGACGCCGGCCAGGTGGAGCACCGAGTAGAGCAGCATCGAGGCGTGCCCGGCGCTGAGCACGAAGCGGTCACGGTTTGGCCAGATCGGGTCCCCGGGATCGTAGCGCAGGAACCGCTGCCAGAGGCAATAGGCCACCGGCGCCAACCCCATGGGCGCTCCCGGGTGGCCGGAGTTCGCCTTCTGCACGGCGTCCATCGAAAGGGTGCGGATCGTATTGATGGAGAGAATATCCAGGTCCGTCTGACTGCTCATCCCAAGCCTCCCTGGTGGGTTTTCATGTGAACGGTTCACAAGTCTAGCAGCCCCGCCCCGGTCTGCAACAGGCCAGGCGGGTCTTGCGGTTCCCGAACCCCGTCCGGCACCTTCGCCTCATGCGTATGTCGCGACTTTTCGGGGAAACGCTCCGCGCGACGCCCGCAGAGGCCGACTCAGTCGGCCACGGGCTCCTGCTGCGGGCCGGGTATATCCGCGGGGTCGCACCGGGCATCCTCAGCTACCTGCCCCTGGGCCTGCGGACCAGCGCCAAGATCGAAGCGGTCGTTCGCCAGGAGTTGGACTCGATCGGCGCCCAGGAGGTCGCCATGCCGCTCGTCCAGCCGGCCAGGCTGCGGCGCGCGGCCGGGCGAACCCATGGCGAAGAGCAGGTCCATTTCAGCGACCGTGCCGGGAGAGACCTGCTGCTGGGGACGTCGCACGAGGAGGTCGCCGCCGAGCTGGCCCGGAGCGACATAACATCTTACAGGCAGCTCCCCGCGACACTCTACCAGATACGGCCTACGTTCCGCGACGAGCTGCGCCCGGCCGCCGGGCTGCTGCGGGCCCGCGAGTTCGACCTGATGGACTGTTACAGCTTCGATCGGGACCGGGCCGGCCTGGACGAGCGGTGCGAGAGCATGCGGGCGGCATTCGAGCGGGTCTTCCGGCGCGTCGGGCTCGCCGACTTCATCGTCACGAGCTCAGAACTGGACGGAGAGATAGAGGACGAGTTCTACCTTCTGAGCGATGTCGGCGACGACAGTCTCGCCGTCTGCGATGGGTGTCGCTACGTCGCGAACCTGCGGGCCGCACGCTTC
>JBDHKT010000287.1:0-4690 GCA_039586255.1 Gemmatimonadota bacterium
CGAAGGACCACGAGGCCTTTGTGGTTCCCGATCTCTCAGAGGTCTTCCACGAGATCGAGAAAGACGAATCGCTCTCGACCGACGAGAAGCGCCAGAAGATTGCGGTCTGCGAGCGCGAGTACGCCGAGAAGTCGGAGAAGATCCACATCATCCACCAACTGCTCAAGGCTCACACGCTGTTCGAGCGCGACGCGGCTTATGTGGTCGAGAACGGCCAGGTGATCATCGTCGACGAGTTCACCGGCCGTAAGATGGCCGGCCGGCGCTGGAGCGACGGCCTGCATCAAGCCGTGGAGGCGAAAGAGGCGGTGACCGTGAGGGGCGAAACGCAGACCCTCGCGACGATCACGATCCAGAACTACTTCCGCATGTACGACAAGCTGGCCGGCATGACGGGGACGGCCGAGACGGAGGAAGGCGAGTTCCACGAGATCTACGGTCTCGAGGTCGTCGTCATCCCCACCAACCGGCCGGTGCGCCGCATCGACCAGGATGACTTCGTCTACAAGACGAAGCGCGAGAAGTACACGGCCCTGCTCGACGAGATCGAGCGGATGCACGCCAGGGGGCTGCCGATTCTCGTCGGCACGACCAGCGTCGACACCTCCGAGACCGTGTCCCGCATGCTCCGCCGCCGCGGTATCAAGCACAACGTGCTGAACGCGAAGTACCACGAGCGTGAGGCGGAGATCATCACAGAGGCCGGGCAGTCCGGCGCGGTCACGATCGCGACGAACATGGCGGGCCGTGGCACCGACATCAAACTGGCATCGGGCGTCGTGAAGTGCAGCGTCTGTGCGATCGAGGCCCAGCAGCCGGCATTCGGCCGCTTCCGCGAGGAGGCCGATCTGGGCCAGGCGCAGGCCAAAGAATTCGGCTGCAACGACGATCCACCCTGCGGTCTGGTGATCCTCGGTACGGAGCGGCACGACTCGCGGCGGATCGACCGACAGTTGCGTGGTCGGTCGGGGCGACAGGGTGACGCGGGCTCGTCGCTCTTCTTCCTCTCGCTCGAGGACGACCTGATGCGTCTGTTCATGGCGGAGCGGCTTGCCAAGATCATGGACAGGCTGGGCGCGGAGGAGGGCGAGGTCATCACGCACCCGTGGGTGACGAAGGCGATCGAGCGCGCCCAGAAGCGGGTCGAGCTGACGAACTTCGATGCCCGCAAGCGGCTGCTGGAGTACGACGATGTGATGAACCAGCAGCGCGAGGTGATCTACGATCTCCGGCTGTTCGCTCTGGAGGGCGGGGAGGACTTGAAGGGCGAGGTCTGGGACATGATCCGGGACGCGGTATTCGCCCGCTTCGACGAGTACGTGCCGGAGACCGACCACGAGGAGAAATGGGACCTGGCCGGACTCAAGAACCGGCTGCTCATCGAGTTCTTCCTGCACTGTCCCGAGCTACCCGACGAGAATTCGCTCGACACGGCGCTCGAATGGGAAGATCGTAATGCGATCGCCGACTACGTGGCGGAGAAAGCCGAGGCCACGTTCAAGAAGAAGGTCGAGGAGTTCGGTGAAGAGTCGGAGCGCATCCTCTCCTACATCTTCCTTTTCACGGTCGACGAGAAGTGGAAGGACCACCTGTACGACCTCGACCAGCTCAAGGCCGGCATCTACTTCCGTGCCTGGGGTCAGAAGGATCCTCTCATCGAGTACAAGAAGGAAGCCTACGAGATGTTCGTAGACTTGATGGGGGACGTCCGCACGACCCTGGCCGACCGCCTGTTCAAGGCCCAGATGATGCCGCCGCAGCCGATGCGCGCCCCGCGAATCACGCGCGTCAGCGGCCCCACCCTCGATACTACGGACGAGGGCTACGCGCCGGGGGCCGTCGCCGCTCGCGGGGCCTTCGCACCCACTGGCGTAGCGGCCTCGGCCCAGGCTGGTCCGCCCACCGGTGTATCCGGTTCGGCCGCAACGGCCGCTAGCGCAACGGCACCGGCTCGCCAGCCGGGCGCGGTGGTCACCAACCGGGCAGAGGGACCGGCCCCGGCAAAGCCTGTCGCTACGGGGGACAAGGTAGGGCGCAACGATCCCTGCCCCTGCGGTTCCGGCCGGAAGTACAAGAAGTGTCACGGGCGGCCGGGCGCGGCGCCATTGTAGACTCCCCAATTAGGGAAGGCCGAAGTTCCAAGTTGTCTGGGAATCCGTGGAATCCGTGGAATCCGTGGAGTCCGTGGAATACGGGACTCCCGGATTGGGAATCCGGGACCCCCTGAATCCGGGACTCCCCGATTCCCGAATACCACGGATTCCACGGATGCCTCGGATTCCAAAACCACTTCTCAATCCTTCAATCCCCGAATCCCCGAATCCCACTGTGAGAATCTGTTGATTCGGTTGCTCACATTGGACCCAGCATGGCGTCCAACCCAAGACCAGCGGCGATCAAGGAGTGGCCGTCCAACGAGCGGCCGCGGGAGCGTTTCACGGCTCTGGGGCCGGCGGCGCTGCGAACGGCCGAACTGCTGGCCATCCTGGCGTCGAGCGGCTCGGGCGGGCGTAGCGCGCTCGAGGTGGCTGAGGCTCTCTACGAGCATTTCGGGCGCTCGCTGCGCCGTCTGGGTAACGCGTCGGGCTCGCAGCTCATGGCGGTGCCTGGGATCGGGGAGGCCCGGGCCGTGGCGGTCCTGGCGGCGCTCGAGCTGGGGCGGCGTGCGGCCGAGGAAGTGCGCCACGAAGACGACCGCGTCACGGCGCCGCGCGACGTCTACCGGCGGTTCGAGCTGCGGCTTCGCGATCTGCGTCAGGAGGAGTTCCACGTACTGCTGCTGAACACGCAGAACGCAGTGGTGCGGGAGGTAATGGTGACGCGGGGCATCCTCGACGCCTCTGTGGTCCATCCGCGCGAGGTCTTCGCACCGGCGCTGACCGAGGCGGCGGCGGCAGTGATCCTGGTCCACAACCACCCCAGCGGTGACCCCACCCCGTCGCCGGCAGACCGCGAAGTGACTCGGCAGCTTGTAGAGGCCGGCCACGTCCTCGGGATACCGGTCCGCGACCATATCATCGTGGGCAACGGGAGGTACGCCAGCTTCCTCGATCTGGGCTACATCCCGGCGTTCGACCGCTAGCGGCCGCCTGGTTGACGGCTCCAGGGGCCCCGGCGACGCGTCCCGGCCGCCCGTGTAACTTGCGGCCCGGCTTAATTCTAGCGATTCTACAAATTGTGAGCCTCGCGGAGGCAGAAACCGACTCCCCACTTCATGTGTAGGAGTTGAAGGTGGGGTGTGCCCTTTTTCACTAGTGCCTCCCTCGCAACTCGTTGCAACCACAGACCGATATGGCGTCCGAACGTACCACCGACATGGTCGAGCCGCCCAGCGCGGGCAAGGGGCCGTCCGGCGACGGCCCGTCCTTGCCGCCCGATTTCATCGACGCCATAGCGGAAATGCGGGAACGGCTAGATCTCGATCTCCTGGCAAAGGCCTTCGAGTACAGCCAGCGTGCCCACCACGGCCAGAAACGCAAATCGGGCGAAGACTACATCACCCACTGCGTCGAGGTCGGCAAGATCCTGGCCGATCTGTACCTCGATACGGCGTCGATCTGTGCCGCGTTCCTCCATGACGTCGTCGAAGACACCGACACGCCGGCCGAACAGATCGAGGAACTGTTCGGGCACGAGATTGCCACGATCGTCGACGGTCTCACCAAGATCGGCCGGGTCGAGTTCAGCTCTAGCACCGAGCAGCAGGCGGAGAACTTCCGCAAGCTGCTCCTCTCGATGGCCCGCGACGCATCCTCAAGCTCGCCGATCGATTGCACAACATGCGGACCCTCGAGGCGTTGCCGGCAGGTACGCAGCGTCGCATTGCGCGGGAGACCCGTGAGATCTACGCGCCGCTGGCCCATCGTCTGGGGATGGCGAGGGTGAAGTGGGAACTCGAGGACCTCGCCTTCAAGTATCTCGAGCCCCAGGAGTACAAGCAGCTGGCTAAGAAGGTGCAGGATCGGCGCAAGCAGCGCGAGGCGTGGATCCGGCAGCTCGCCAAGCCGCTGGCCGAGGAGCTCGAGAATGCCGGCATCAATTGCGAGGTCGTCGGACGTCCCAAGCATCTGTGGTCGATTTACAACAAGATGCGAAAGCGGGGGAAGCCGTACGACGAGATCTACGATTTGATGGCTATCCGCGTGATCGCCGATAGCATCAAGGACTGCTATCACGCTCTCGGCGCGATCCATAACAAGTGGACACCGCTCACCGAGCGCTTCCACGACTACATCGCCACGCCGAAGTCGAACATGTACCGGTCGCTCCACACGACGATCTTCGGACCGGGCGGCCGCCTGTACGAGATCCAGATCCGTACTCACGACATGCACCGCACCGCCGAGTTCGGGATCGCCGCCCACTGGCGCTACAAGGAGGGCTACAAGGGCGCGCCCGACGAAGTCGACGAGAAGCTGGCCTGGTTCCGGCAGGTCCTCGAGTGGCAGCAGGAGACCAGAGAGCCGGAGGAGTTCCTGGAGTTCCTGCGCATCGACCTGTACCAGGACGAGATTTTCGTCTTCACGCCGGCCGGCGATGTGAAGCAGTTACCGAAGGGTGCCACGCCCATCGACTTCGCCTTCGCGGTACACACCGAGGTCGGCTACCATTGCGCCGGCGCGCGGGTGAACGGGAGAATCGCTCCGCTGACTCGTGAGCTGACCAGCGGCGACACGGTCGAGGTCATCAC
>JBDHKT010000288.1:0-3742 GCA_039586255.1 Gemmatimonadota bacterium
GAAGGCGTTCGCCAGGCCCTCCTCCAGCAGCATCTCCAGGGCCACATCCGCTCCGTACAGCAGGTTGGTGGGCGGCGTGTACGGGAAGAACCCACGCTCGTTCATCTTCAGCACCGGCCTCCAGTCCCAGTAGGACCTTGGCAGGCTTGCTGAATCCGATGCCGCGACGGCTTTGTCGCTGACGGCGTTGATCCCCAGTCCTGGTGGCAGCATGAGCCCTTTTTGCGAGCCGCAGATCGTTACATCGACGCCCCACTCATCGTGGCGGTAGTCAGTCGAGCCTAACGAGGAGATCGTGTCGACCATGAGCAGCGCGGGATGGCCCGCCGCGTCGATCGCCTGGCGGACCTGGGCGACCCTGCTGGTGATGCCCGTCGACGTCTCGTTGTGGACCACCAGGACCGCCTTGATCGATCTTCTCGAATCCTCGGCGAGCTCGGCCTGCACCACCGATGGATCGATACCATGACGCCAATCGCCCTCGATCCAAACGACCTCGAGCCCCAAGCGAACCGCTACATCGCGCCACAGGGTGGCGAACTGTCCGGTCTCGAACGCCAAGACTCGGTCGCCCGCCGACAGGGTGTTGACGAGCGCCGCTTCCCAGGCTCCCGTGCCGGAGGACGGGAACAGGATCACAGGCCCTGCCGTCTGGAACACGAGTTGGAGGCGCTCGAGGATGCGCCGGGTCATTTGCGCGAACTCGGGCCCTCTGTGGTCGATCGTCGGTTTTGCCATCGCCCGCAGAACCCTGTCGGGCACGTTGGATGGACCCGGGATCTGCAAGAAGTGTCTTCCGGGTTTCCGGGGCGTCGATTCGCTCATGGCCTGCCTTCCGCGAGTAGTCTCTTTGCACGGATGGGATTGAAAGCACCACAGGGGCAGAAGCGCGCCAGGGTCACGGCCGCCTCGTCCGGGCTACGGCGGCCTTCTCGCACCAAGTCGAGCATCTTCGCCGCCAGGGCCGAGGAGACCATTCCGTGCCCACACATGGTGGAGAGCTGCAGCACACCCCCACTCGGTAGGCGATCGTGAGGATCGGCAAAGCCCAGGGAGTATTCGACGCTGTGTCTTTTGATGTCGCAGGCCGCAGCAACTTCCTTGGCACCCTCCACAGAAGCGGCCACGTTGACCGACAGTCCGAGATCCGCCGCGATCACGTCGCGTAGACAGGACTCGGCCTTGTCTCGAGCATCGAAGACCGCTGCCACGGTCCGCAGGCTGTGTACCGCCTCGATCACACTCCGGTGATCGGGATGGAGGTCCCGAGCCCAATGGACTGAGGGCCCCAGTTTGGTGGACGGGCGGTAGCTGCCCCGCTCCGAATTGCCGACGCTCACCGGGTCGTGCTTGGCGCAGATCCCCAGGAAGGTCTTGAGTTTCTCGACCGCGCCCTGGTCGTTCACCCCCTTGCACGGAATGGCGAAGATGATGTAGTCGTCGTCGAAGCTCTTCGCGCTACCGTATCGGTGCAGTGTGTTCGTCACTGACTTCCTCGCCTGATGGAATGTTGGTGACACGACCGAGGCCCATGTTGGTCTTGGCTCGCTCGAAGTCGTGGCCAAGCTCCGCGAGTAACGGAGCCAGCTCCGGGTCTTCACCATCTTCGTTGCACCGCGTGGATACACCAACCGCCACAACCGTGTCGATCCGCCTCGAGACGTCGAATACGGTATCGAGCACCGCCTGCACCTCGTCCATGGCCGTTCTGGTCTCGACAATGGCCGAGAGGATCTTCTCGCCCAAGAGGTCCTCCCGCAGCGTGCCCTTGGTCTTGTCGGTCATGAGATGCGTGATCGGGTTCCTCGCTTCGAAGACGACACCGATCTCCGCCAACGCCGAGGTCATGGTCTGGATGTGGTGGAATCGCACCCCGACCCCCGGCCGACCCATCTCGATCACATAGCCCACCTCTCCGAGGCCGATCCTCTTGGCAACGTCGTTGGTCTTGACCTCCTCGGTCCCTCGGCCGTGGATCCCGGTGGATGTGTGCTCGACGACGGGGTCACTGAACACGCGCCGAACGATGCGCGGCCAGGACAGGTCATCCAGCACGAAAGCGGCAGTGGGACACACATCCGGCTCCGGCTCGAACCGGAACCGGAACAGCTTGGCCACACCGCGCACCGCACGGACCAGCGTCGGGTTCAGATGCTCCTGGCTCATGCCGCGATAGCAGTCGCTGCACTCCACGCATTCGTCGTAGTCGATCACGGCCCGGTTGACCGACGGATCGATGACGATGGCGCCCATCGGACATACCGGAATACAGTTGGCACAGGCGACGCACCTCGCCGGGTCAATTCGCACAGCGACTCTCCCTGGCCTTCCCTCCAGAGGCTCTTCTGGTTGCTACGGCGACTAAAACGCGGAGAGCGACAGGATCGCGGCTGATCCTATCGCTCCCCAAGATGTTGCCAAGTGTCGGCCTATGCCAGTCGGGGCGCCCGGGCTCCGTTACAACGTGGCGCGTTTGCGGATGTACTCCGACACGACATCTCTGGCGTATTCTAGCACCTCTTCCGGCGTGTCCTCCGGTTCACACATCTCAGGCGTCTCCACCACGTCGGTCACCATCTCGTCCCACCAAGAGGCGGCCAGAATCCTCTGGCTCCCCTCAGGGTTGAGACCGGCCGCCGCCATGTCGGCAACCGTAGGTGCGTCGAATCGGATAACCACCCGGTCAGCCGTGTCTCCAACCGCGAGTTGAACCCGCCCCCGCAGGAAATCCATGATCTCTCTTAATTCATCGGGGTTCATCGCGTTCCCTTTCCTGTCCGGCAAGGATATGGCGGCCGAGTGGACCGGCTCAACGATTCAGATAGGCTTCCGTCTGGCGCTCGACGATCTCGAGCAGGTTCCCCATCGCGATCCCGACATCGATGAGATGCAGACCCCACACCGCGCTCACCTGGCCGCCGATGACAAGGTCGCCGGGGATGTCATCGGTGCGGGCGTCGTCGGGATCCCCGTGCACCGTCACTTCGAGATATGAGTAGCCGTTCCTCTGAACACACTCGCCGCGCACCAGGCCGGGTGTGCTGACGAATTCAGTCTCGATAGTCGTGGGGGGGTCGGTCCAGGCGATCGGCTGTCCCCCAAAGTCGCCGCCGCCGAAGTAGGGATGGAGATCACCGGACCCGCCGACAAGCGCCGCCGGATTCGTGCAGCCGGCCACCATGCCCTCCCCCTGCGCACGGCCGAAGAAGCTCTGCGCGGGCGGAACGGTGGAACGGAACGTCATATAGGTGATCACGCAGCCGATCTGATTGGCCGAGCGGCACAGCGGCAGATGCTTGAACGAGCCGCCGATGTCCTCGCCCTCCGGCACCTCGACGTTGTTCCCGATTAGCAGCGCCGAGACGATCCGATCCTGTGCAGCTTTGCCGTCGATCTCCTCCGCGATCATCCGCGCCAGAACCCGCGTACCCTGTGAGTGCCCGATCAGGATGACGCCGCGTCCGTCGTTGTCGTGCGCGAGATAATGATTCCAGGCGTCGACAACGTCGGCATACGCCAGGTTCCGGTCATCCTCCATCGGATCGCCCGAAAGGCGCGCGAGTAGCGCGGTCACGGTGACCTGCCGGTACAGCGGGGCGAACAGGCGACATTTCGACCCGAACCGGGCCAGCTGCGCACGCACAACCCCGTTCTCTCCCGGTCCGGGCTCCATGTCGCTGTTTCCCGTCCCGTCGCCGGAGACGGTCGGATAGACATAGAAGCAATCGACCGGCGCATCGGG
>JBDHKT010000289.1:0-3736 GCA_039586255.1 Gemmatimonadota bacterium
TGAGGTGCCGCCTGGAATCGGTCAGTGGCCCGTCTCGCCTCCGTGTCGAATGGCTCCCCAACGGCGCTGGACAGCCCAAATGTCGGGGGTCATACTTGGCAGTAGAGATGGCAAGATCCTACACACAAGCAAGGAAGCTGAGATGAATACGTTGAGACGATCATCCGGTGTGTTTGCTGTTCTTCTCCCGCTGGTGCCGTTCCTCATGGCACCGACTGCGGTCTGTCATGCTCAGGCAGCTGACAGAGTATATCTCAACGGGAACATCTATACCGTTGATGAAGGCTTCACTACCGCTTCTGCCCTTGCGGTAAGAGATGGTCGGTTCATCTACGTGGGCGATGATGCCGGGGTTCAGACCCATATCGGTCCCACCACTTTTCTGTTCGACCTGGAAGGCAAGACGGTCATTCCCGGTCTGCACGATGCCCATGTTCACATCAGGTACGGAGAGAGAGAGCTCTATCCGCGAACGCCGGACATCCGAGCGGGACTCGGTGAGTGGGCATCGGTGGAGCGGATGCAGGAAGTGATCAGGCACGCCATGGCAACCGGCGAAGGCATGCGCCCTGGGCCCGAGCCACGCTGGGTGGTATTGGGGGGTTGGATGTCTGATGTGTGGGATCCGCCGGTTTTCCGCAAAGAGCTAATCGATGCCGTCGCCCCGGACAATCCCGTGTTCATTTCCCGATATACACACGGCAGCGGCGCGAACAGCAAAGCTCTGGAACTAGCCGGCATCACACGAGACACCCCCGATCCGGCGGGGGGCCACATCAAGAAGGACGAGAATGGGGAGCCCACGGGCGAGTTCGTCGAACGGGCTCCGCCCCAGCTGACCAGGCTGATCCCGGGCCTGCCTCCTCTGACAGACTATGAGCGGAGCCGCAACCTCGTAGAAGGGACGCAGCTGGCTGTGGCCAGCGGACTCACCACGATCCACGGGGCCGGCAGGACGGGCTACTCCGAGGTTCAGAGACGGATCAAGCTCTACGAGGTGGGGCTGCTGCGAATCAGAATCAACGAGATGGTCAATGAGAGTGCGGCGAGGAGGCTGGGTGAGCCGCTGAACCTAGACAACAAGTACTTCGTACAATCCATCAAAGCGTTTGCGGACGGAGCCTTGGGCTCGAGGGGTGCCCTGTTGCTGGAGGAGTACAGCGACTATCCGGGATATTTCGGGGAACCGGTAATGAGCGAGGACGATCTGGCACAAGTAGCCACCGAGCTGCTGCCAATGGGCTTCAACTTGAGGGTCCACTGCATCGGCGATGGTGGCAATCATGTCGCAATCAACGCCTTCGAGCGGGCTTTGGAGGCGACGGGAATCGACGGTGAGGATGCCCGTTTCGCTCTGGAGCATGCTCAGATGTTCACCCCAGAGGACCTTCCCCGACTGGTCGAGCTGGGGATCGTCGCTTCCATGCAGCCGCTGCATGCCACCGAGGACATGAACTTCGCCGAAGCCAGGATGGGACCGGAGCGCCTGAAGTATGCCTACAATTGGAGCGATCTGTTGGACCTTGGCGTACCGTTGCCAACGGGGACGGACTACTCCGTATCACCCTACAATCCCTTCTACACGCTCCATGCTGCGGTAACCAGACAGGACCGGAACAACAGTCCTCCGGGCGGATGGATCACCGAGCAGGCCATGACCCGGGAGGAGGCTTTGCGTGCCGCAACCGTGGGTGGCGCTTACGCCATGCACGCGGAAGACATCCTTGGCTCCATCGAGGTAGGGAAGCTGGCTGACTTCGTGGTCATCCCGGTCGATTACATGACCATTCCGGCTGAGGACATCTGGAAGATCGAACCGGACATGACGGTCATCGGGGGCGAGGTGGTCTACACCAGGCCGGTGCTGGAGAAAAGGTGACGGCTCGGCGGGAATAGTCGGGGCGCCCGGATTCGCGTTGGAGGCGCCGTCAGGCGCCTTCATACCGAACACCGCGCGTTCCTGCGCGCCGTGTGAGTCTCCACCAGGGACCTCCTGCTCCCAAAGCCGAAAACCAGCGCTCACCAGCGCTGATACGCGCTGATTTCGACGATTCTGCGCTGACTGTTGGACACAAGCGCTGACTGTGTTGGCACTACGTTGTCACTACGTGCGCGGGGCTCCTCTGACTCCCCTTGCATGCACGACCTAGTCTGGCCTCACGCAGCTGAAGCTCGAAGCGTCGCGCGGGTCACCGACCCCGCCGTACTCGAGCACGTTCGGATAGGCGCAGGCAAGCCGAGAGCCGTCGGGCCGCATCTGCTCGTCGACCCAGTACGCCGACACCTGGTCCGGTGCCTGGTGCGTCTCGACCCAACGGTCAATCTCGTCGAGCCAGTCGACGAACGACGGGCCGGGACCCCCGAAACAGTGATCCATGCCGGGCACCATCATCAACCGGACGTCGTCCGCCGCCGAGGGGTCGCGTTCAACCACCTCCTCGTAGTATTCGATCGTGCCCAGCGGCGTCAGCGCCATGTCACGCCACCCGTTGTACATCAGGAGCTTGCCCCCGCGCTCGCGGAAGGCGTCCAGATCCGGGTCGGTGGCGTCCAACGTCGCGGAGACCCAGGCGACGTCGGACTGAAACGTCGAGAAGTCGTAGGTCGAGTAGTCCCAGTCCGGGTCCTGGAAGACGAGGTACTTCATCACCCCGTTTCCGAAGGCGAAGTGCGCGTTCGGGGTCTCGGGGTCCGGATACTCCGGATCCGGTTCGACTCCCCGTTGAAACTCCTCGACGTTGGTCACCGCCAGCCCCCCAGCGATCCACCGTTCCCAACCGCCGAAGCCAAGCTCGGCTCCGGGTGGGAACCCCGGCGCGACCTGCTCACCGCCGAGCTTCAGGCCGTCGTAGGCTCGCCGGGCCGCCTCCAGCTGCGCGGGGGTCAGGCACCTGCCTGCCTCGCCGGCCTGGCACGCGATCTCCGCAACGTTGAACTCGCACGTCAGTGGGTTGTTGAGCACACCGTCCTCGATCCCGTCGAGCAGGTCGCACTGCTCCAGCACGGCGTTACCGATGAGCTCCAGGGCTTCCGGGGTGATCGTGGCAACCGAGAGATCGTTCGGGTCCGGGTACATCACCTGATTAAGCCACGTATTACGCCCGCCCAGTTCGCCCGTCCAGTCGTACGCCGGGGCGCCTGCGACTATGCCGTCGAAATCGTCCGGATAGCGCTGCGCTTCCATCAAGGCCTGGCCTCCGCCGCGCGAACAGCCGATGAAGTAGTTGCGCTCGATATCCTGTCCGTAGTACGCCTTGGTCAGCGCCTGTGCCGTAACGGCAGTGCGGTGTACCGCCTGATGGCCGAAGTTCACGATGCGTTCCATGTTATTGAGCGCCCAGCTGGCATCCAGTGGATGACCTTCATGCCCTGTATCTGTTCCCACCGTGGCGTAACCGGACTGCAGGGCACCATAGGCCAGTGCCACATTTATCACCGAGCCAACAAAGCCACCGCCACCACCCATGACGAACTTGCCGTTCCAGTTCTCGGGTAATAGCAGCTCAAAGCGAATCTCTGGACCAATCACGCCCGCCACTTTACAGTGCGGCGTGCCTTCAGTTTCTGCTGTGACCGAGGTAACGGTGACGTCAGGCAGTTGTGGCAGCGACTCCAGGCTGCACGCGAGCGTGCTGGGTCCGCTCCTCGACGCATCCTCCTGCGTCCCACATCCTGCCAGAACTCCGGCTGTCAGCGTTAGGCTAAATATGATGGCGAGGGTTCTAATCGCTCTCGT
>JBDHKT010000290.1:0-3735 GCA_039586255.1 Gemmatimonadota bacterium
ACGCCACACGCGACTATCCCCAGCGTCGAACTGTCGCGTCGCGCCAGGTACTTCGCCGCCACCGCCGTCGCCGCACCCGTACGCATCGCGGTTATCCACGTCGCGTCCATCACGGCGATCGGGATGCCCGTGTCGGGATCGTTGAGCATCAGCAGGCCCGAGATGTACGGGAGGTCGCGCTCGACGTTCGACGGGTAGCCCGAGACCCACTTGATGCCGGCCGCACCCATGCTCGAGATGTACGCCGGCATGGCGTGGATGAACGCATCCTTTCGCGGATGGATGCCAGGCTTGGGCGGCATCTCGACCTCGCCCTTCCCTTTGGCGAGGAACATCGCCTCGAGTGCCTCGATGATCTCGGCCATCGAGAGCCCCACCGCCTCGACGTCCTCTCGAGATAGATAGAGTAGTCCACCTGCGCTCACGTTATCAGCCCCCGCTCCAACAGGTACATGTGTCGGTCGATCCACCTTGAAGGCATGTGGCCCAAGGCTTTTTCAGGTAACAACTTAGCTGCAGATAGCCAAATCGGTTTGTAGGCCTTATCTAATATAGTTAGTGAGGCGCGGGACGCTAACGGGCAGGGCGTCCCCGACGGAAAGGAGCACGATTAGAATGCGGGCATGCCGCCACTCGCCGCTCGAGACGCTAGCGGCACTCATCGCCCTTCTGTCACTGGCCTGTAGCGATTCCTCGCTCACCTTCTCAGCGCACAACCGCCCGCCGAGTATCGAGCGGCCGCTCAGCGTGATCAACCACGATCAGATTTACAGCGAGACGATCAACGCCTGGGACCCGGATGGTGACACGGTGTTCGTGAGTGCCGTCGCACTTCCCTCGTGGCTGAGCTTTGACTCAGTCACGTTGGTACTGTCAGGGCTCGCCGGCGTGGAAAACATTGGCGATCACCCGGTGCAGTTGAGGGCATGGGACGGAAACGCAACCGACATCCTCACCTTCACACTCACCGTGAGGCCCGGGATGTCGTCGTTACAGTGGGAGGGCTCTTGGACGGCGGCCGGTTTCTATTTCGGGCATGACGGTCATCCCTATGAGAGCGACAATTTCGTGGTGTACAGTGGATTCAGCAGTCAGGAGGAGAGACAGTACGTTGCTGAAGTACTGGAGGGACGTTTCGTGGATCTCAAAACGTCACTCGGGGTCTCCAGCCACGATGAATTCGAATACGAGTCCGAAGACGAACATATCGACGTGCTCACACTCAGGTATCAGGGCAACGATGTATTCTGGACGGGCCAGTCGTACCGATACGGTCTGATCGTCCACGCACCCGACTCGCCACGATACAACGAAGAGGGCTACACGAGGGACCTGTACACGCAACTGTTGACGCACGAGCTGATGCACGTGATCGAGTACCTGCTGGTTGGCACAGAGGGGCACTACTATGACACCGAGAAGTGGTTCCACGAGGGCGCTGCCGTGTACGTGGCTGGTCCTCCTCCGAACCAGGTGCGCTATCCCTCGCAGGTAGAACAATGGCAACTCGAGATGAGCGGTCTGGCAGGGGGTGGGAACCCAGTCAGCGTAGAGACCTGGGCCGACTTCCCGGAGGAGATCGTAGATGATGCGGCCCGAATCGGCCGGTACTACCTGTTCTTCGAATTGGCCTTCCGATACCTCGTGGATCCTGAGGGCCACGGTAAGACCCTGTTGGACGTCAAGAACATGTACCTGGATATCCGGGAGGGTCTGTCGTTCGAAGAGACTTTCGAGAACCACATGGGGATGAGCGTCGACTATTACGAAACAAACTTCTTCGATATCATCGTAGAGTACCTGGGAGAGGAATGATACCAACACACGTAGCGGGACTCGAACCCGAACCCACCAACCAGGAGAAGTCATGTACGTACCAACGCCGTCGCATGTCCCGCACCCTTCTCCACAGGTCCGGGAGCTCGGCCACAAGATCGAATCGGTCGTCCGCGAGTATCAGCAGTCGCACCGAATGAGCCCGCACGAAGTCCAGCAGGCGCTGAGAATGGCCGAGGCGAACACCGGGGCCTCCAGGAGTAGCGCGGCGAGACTCGGGGCGATCGTGGCGGCCCTGTCAGGTGTCCTGGTCTTGGGCGGCATCCTCTTCTGGCGCCAGGCCGAGCAGGCGCCCGACGGGGCCGGGCTTCCACTGATTCCGATCATCGCAGTCGCAGTCGTCGGACTCGCGGTCGTCGCGTTGGCTATGCGATTCCGCAGCTGACCTGAAGCGACCCACACCATCGGGGCCGACCCGGATCCGGCGCAGCGGTCTGGCGCTGCCGGACCCAGCATGTTCTATTCGTCGCGAACCAGCAGCAGAACTTCAACGCCCCAGCAAATAGGAGATCAGCCTGGTGCGGAAACGCGGCCCGAGCCCACCGGATCGCCTCCTCCGCCTGTTCGCCGACGTGCGGGCCGGCGAGAGCGGGACCGTCCTGCTCCTCGCGTTGAACCTCTTTCTGATCCTCACGGCCTACTACTGCATCAAACCGGTTCGCGAGGCCCTCATCGGCCAGTGGCCGGAGATAAAGGCCTACATGTCGGCCGGCATCGCCGTTCTGTTGCTCGGCGCGGTCCCTCTCTACGGGGCCCTGGCCAATCGGATGCCCAGGCGACGGCTCATCAACCTGGTCACCATTTTCTTCGCCGCCTGCCTCGGGCTCTTCTTCATCGTGTTCCAGTTGGGCGTGCCGCTCCTGGCCCAGGGGATCGTGTTTTTCCTCTGGATCGGCATCTTCAGCATGATGGTCGTCGCCCAGCTGTGGTCGTTTGCCAACGATATCTACACCCGGGATGAAGGAGAGCGGCTGTTCCCGATCGTCATGTTCGGCGCGTCCTTCGGCTCGATCGCTGGAAGCTTCATCTCCAGCGGGATGATCGAATGGGCCGGCGTCTACCCGCCCATGCTTCTCGCCGCCGTTTTCCTGGTAGTTAGTCTGATCGCCACGAACTACATCGACGCCCGCGAGCGCCGGCGAAGCGAGGCGGACCTGCCCGATAGCCTGACCACCGGCGCGATGCCCGCCGCCTCTCAGGAGATCCCCCTCGATGAAGTGCGCAAAGCGCTCACCGGTGAGATCCCGGTCGAAGATGTCACGAGGACGCTGACCGGCGAGATCCCGATCGAGGAGGTCCGTAGGGCGCTGGAGGAGGGCGTGGAGCCGGCAAAACCCCCGGAGGACGCGCGCGCCAGGCTGGAAGAAACGGCCCAAGAGCTCGACCTGGCCGGTGTCGAGAACCCATTCAGGATGGTGCTCCGATGCCGCTACCTGCTCATGATCGCCCTCCTCATGCTCTTTCTCAACTGGGTGAACACCACCGGTGAGTACGTCCTCACGAGCGTCGTGAGCATCAACGCCGGCGAGGCCGTAGCTTCCGGGCAGGCCGGCGGTCTCTCGGAGAGTGAATTCATCGGATCGTTCTGGGCCAGCTTCTATGGCGTCGTGAACCTGCTGGCGCTGCTATTACAGCTCTTTGTCGTGTCGCGGGTGATCAAGTACCTGGGGGTCGGGATCGCCCTCCTGATCCTGCCGCTCATAGCACTCGGTGTCTACGGCATGATCGCCCTCGTCCCGCTGCTCGCCGTCGTGCGCTGGGGCAAGAGCGCGGAGAACGCCACCGACTACTCGCTACAGAACACCGTGCGCAACATCCTGTTCCTGCCCTGCACGCGCGAGCAGAAGTACAAAGCGAAACAGGCGATCGACACATTCTTCGTAAGGGCTGGAGACGTGC
>JBDHKT010000291.1:0-3725 GCA_039586255.1 Gemmatimonadota bacterium
AGCGGCGTCTACCGCCGCAGCTACGGGGACGAGCTGAAGGATCCCCTAGCGATCGGGATCACCTTGGAAGGTGAGTCCTACGTGCTCGACGGCGATCAGAACCTGGTGCACGTTTTCGGTCCCGGCGGCCAACGCATGCGCTTCATCGGCGGCAAGGGCAATAGGGGAGGCCAGCTCTCCGACCCGGTCGACCTGGCCCTGGGCCCCAGCGGGCACGTCTACGTCCTCGACGCCGGCAGGCGGGCCGTGCACGTGTTCAGCCAGGATGGCCTTTTCGTCCGCACCGTCAGTCTGGCGACGACGCTCAATCAGCCTGTGTCTTTGGCGGTCGGGAACGACGGCCGGATCTTCGTCGCCGATCGACGCACTCCCACCCACATCTTTGCATTGCCGCCGTTCACCCAGGTGCCCTGGGTCGGACCGACGCCCAGCGGCCTGGCCGGCTTCGTGACCTTCCGCGGTGCCGAGTTCGAGGACCCGCTTGCCACAGCAGTGAACGACCTGGGAAGCGTCGTTGTCCTCGATAAGGAGGCCGGACGCCTGTACCGGGCCAACGGCGACCAGGTACTCGGACCCACCGACCTGTTATATGGGGGCATAGGCACGGGGCGCGGGTCGTTCCGCGAACCTGTAGACATCGCGTTTGCCGGGGTCGACCAACTGCTGATCCTCGACAAGAGGCTGCGCAAGGTGGAGAGGATTCGCCTGACCACCGAGCAGGGACTGCCGCGGCGAGTCGACATGGACTTCCCGATCCGGGTCAGCCAGGTGCCGACCAGCCTCGCCTCGCCGCTGCTCGACATTGGTTATGCACCCGACGGCATCCCGCGGTTTCTGGTGGAGACGGAGGGCCGGGGCCTCACCATGCACACCGCCGTGGCACAAATACACGAAACGGTCTACGGCGATAGTGTGAACCTGTACCGACCCGACCCGGAGGGCGGGTCGAGACTGTTCAGTGGCGACATCGGCCGGGTCGAGCAGGCCGCGATCACGGATACGTCCGTCGTCGCCGCCGACTCGCGCCGCAATCGCTTCGCTCTCTTCGACCTGGAGAGCGGCAGGCTGATGGGCACGTACGGCGACAACTACCAGGACGACCGCAAGCTGAGAGGTCCGAAAGGCATCGGCGTCCTGTCGGACGGCCGCATCGTCATCGCCGACACGGGCAACAACCAGGTCAAGATCTTCAGCCCCGACCTGGCAAGCCTCGTTGCCAGCTTCACGTTCATCAGCCCGGTGGGCATCGCGATCGACCCGGATGGCGAGATCTTTGTCTGGGACGAGAACGGTGTCCAGGTCGCCCGACTCAACGCCGCCGCGCAGACATTCGAGCCTATTCCGGGAGGGCTTCTCCCCGGGCCGGTCACGGCGATCACCTTTGACCAGGCGGGCAATCTCTTCGCACTCGACCGTGTCACACACCGCGTCACGATCGTCGCCGCCGGCCTTACCAGGGTGATGGTACAGCTGGGTGCCGAAGGCGCTCTCGGTAATCCGACAATGCTCAACGTCGACCGCGACGGGAACATCTACATCAGCGACGAAAGTTCGAAGCGTACTGCGATCTACCGCTGGGACGTTCAGTTCCCGCCGCTGGCCGGCTTCGATGTAGACTTCGAGCCCGACGTGGCGGTGCTGAGTTGGCAGTCCGGCCCCTCGGGCTTCATCCGCGGATACGAGATCCAGGGAGCCGACGCGCCCGACGGGCCCTACAGCGGCCTGTTCATGACGGCCGCGTCGCCTTTCCGCATCACCGCCGCCAACGTCCCGGAAAGGCCGCCCCGTTATGTGAGGGTGGCTCCCGTGTTCATCACAGGTGTCAGGGGCCGAGCGTCGAATCCGCTGCCGCTGGCCTACTTCGCGGCGAACCGAGCCTACGAGGACCAGGAGTACGCCGCGGCGCTACAGGACGTTGCTGAAGCGGATCGGCTGATCGAGAGCGGCGTGATCGAAGCCAGCAGCGAGGTGCACGGGCGGCTGCTGTTCATCGCCGTCGCCAGCAGCTACGCACAGGGCGACTTCCGAGCATCGGTGGACTGGGCTCAGAAAGCGGCGATTCACCTCGACGCGATGCCCCGGGACCAGAGGATTCAGTTCCACTTCATCACGGCCGAGGTCTTCATGCGGCTCGGCGACCCGCGCGCCGCGAGTCAGCAGGTCCTGGCACTCGTCGGCCAGGGGCCGCGTCCGGAGTACTACGAGGATCAGTCGGTGGTCGATCAGTCGTACCGAGTCTATCGCGGCGTCCGCGACGCCGGCTTCTCCGAGGACGCGCTGGAATACCTGCGCCTCTACTGGCAGTCGATACCGGAGAGCATCGACCACCTGAAGAACGAGTACGCCGACTCGGTGATCGTCTTCTCGACGCGCCAGATGCTCGGACCCGGCATCCAGTACTGGAACGAGGCGGACTACGGGCGCGTGGTCGGGTTCTTCGAGAACCTGCTGACGGAAGGCGGAATGCACGCCGAGCAGACTGTGGTCGGGCGGCAGGTGTTGGCGTGCGCCTACTTCGCGTACGGCGATCGTGTCAGAGCCGAGGACACATTCCGCGAGATCTTCTCCGTAAGGCCCGACTTCAATCTCGACCGAGAGATCCCGAGGCTGCGTCAGCTGTACGCACTGAGGATATACAACCCGGAGACGCAACGCTTCTTCGGGAGTCTGAGACCCGGGTCGTAGAATCATGGCAAGGGGGCCACTCTGAAGAAGAAGGACTTATTCCTAGGCCGTAGGGTGGCGGTCTACCGGATCGACAAATTCCTCGGTGAGGGTGGCTTCGCCTACGTCTACAGGGCGCGGGACACGAACCTCGACATCGACGTAGCCCTTAAGATCCTCAAGCCCGCCTTCGCCTACGACGAGGTGTTCGAGGAGAACTTCCGGCGCGAGGCCCACCGGGCGGCGAAGTTCCGCCACCCCAACGTGATCGCCATCCATTACGCCGGTAAGGACGACGACATCGTCTTCTTCTCTATGGACCTGCTGGAGACCGGCTTGAAGGATCTCATGAGCCCGGGCAAGCCGATGGATGAGGGCGCCATCATCAAGGTCGGCCTGGATGTCGCCTCCGCCCTGCAGTTCGCCCACACCCACGAGGGCGGAATCGTTCACCGCGACCTGAAGCCCGACAATATCCTCTTCGACCGCCACGGCAATGCCGTCGTCACCGATTTCGGGATCGCCGAAGCGGCGACGAACTACACTGCAGCAACCGGCACGACGGTGTACGTCGGGACCCCGAAGTACATGTCGCCGGAGCAAGCGCGCGGCCATCGGGTCGACCATCGTTCCGACATCTACTCGTTGGGCGTCACACTTTACGAGATGGCGACCGGTGAGGCGCCGTTCACCGGCCGCGACTGGTTCGAGTTGGGCCGCAAGCACATCGAAGAGCTGCCCTCGCTGCCGCGGGAGAAGAACCCCGATCTCGACCCGGATCTCGAGCGCATCATCCTCAAGTGCCTGCAGAAGAACCCGGCGGATCGCTACCAAAGCGCCGAGCACCTGAGGTCCGAACTGACGAGGCTCGAGGGGGCGACGCAGCGCACCGTAGTGCTCACCGTGCAGAAGACCGAGGAAGAGAAGACCCCGACACCGGTGACACCGGCGCCATCGGTAGCGGCGGCCCAGGAGTCGGAGGCCCGCGAGGCCCAGCGCAGTCCGGCCGATCTCTACGAGGCGACGACCCAGCCGCCGAAGAAGCGGAGCCGCACCTGGCT
>JBDHKT010000292.1:0-3720 GCA_039586255.1 Gemmatimonadota bacterium
TCTTCACGATCGTGCGCACCGGACGTCCCGTCGCTGCATCCTCTTCCGACAGGTCCACGAGCGGCGGTTCCGGCAGCTTCCGGCCGCTGGCATCCGAGACGATCCGTACCAAGGGGCGGTGCAGCTCCTCCGGGTTCGGGCTCGGCGCAACGACGACGGCCAGCTCGCCCGTGTCGAGGATGCACAGCGTGCCGACCGGATAGATGCCCATCATGTTGACGAACGCCTTCACAATCGTGCCATCGAATCCGCGAGACGGGTTGTCCCGCATCTCTCGCAGGACCTCGTCGGGTGGGAACGGTATGTACTGGTAGCTCCGCTTGCTGGTAGCGGCGTCGAAGGCATCCGCTATAGCTACGATACGGGAGAAGAACCCCATCCAGCGGTCCCTGACCACCCGCGGGTAGCCCGTGAAGTCGGTCCGCATGTGGTGCTCGTAGGCCGTTAGCATCGCCCGATAGGGCGGCTCCTCGAACCCGTGCAGGTCGAAGAGGAGGATCAGCCCGAACTCGGGGTGCTGGCTCATGACCCTCCACTCCTCCTTGTCCAGCCGCCCTTCCTTGTTCAGCACGCTGAGCGGGACACGCGACTTACCTACGTCGTGGAACAGGGCACCGAGCCCAAGGTCGAACAGTTGATGTCTGCTGAAGCCGAGCTTCTGGCCCAGCGCCACCGAGAGGATGCAGACGTTCACCGAGTGAGTGAAGGTGTACTCGTCGTAGTCGCGCAGCGTCGTCATTCCCAGCATCGCGGCATCGTCATGCAGGACCTGGTCGACGATACCGAGCACCACACGCTTGACGCGACGTCCACTCCAGGCTTTGCCCAGGCGAACGCTGGTCATCACGTCCTTCACGACGCTGACGGAGCGCGCATAGGTGCGCCGCGCCGCTTCCTTGGCCTCTTCGCTCAGGCTGAGCGCCTCCACCAGCGCTGCAGCCGGTCCCAACGCGATGTTCTCGACCCCCGCCTGTTGGATACGCTGCTGCACCGCCTCCAGCGCCTGCTGACCAGTCGCCTCCGGCTCTTCTACCAGCAGCGACAGGAACGATGTCCACTCGCGGATGTCGACCTGTGGGTTCACGTCGATGTGGCCGACCCCGTGTGCCTCCAGCACCTTGCGGACGAAGACGAAGCTGGCGTAGTTGCCGAGATCGAGTCGCAGGCGCACGTCGTTGAAGAAGACGAAGTCGCCGGCCAGACGCAGTTGCATGCGCCCTTCGCGGTTAAGCGAGATCCGCGCGCTCGCCTCTACCTCGGCCAGCGCCCGCTGGACTACCTGGTTCTCGAGAGGATAGAGGCGCAACGAGCGCATCGTCGCATAAAGCGCCCCCAGGATCTTGCGCCCCTCACCGCTCAGCAGGGCGCTGGTATCCTGGATCAGCCCATCGTCACCCCTCATCACCATCATCATCCGATTCGTCCTCCTCGGGTTCGCGCCGCGCCGCATGCACCGCACTCAGGACCATCGGGTCACTGTCCATCTCCGCCACATTCAGCTCCGCTTCCGCCTCCGAGCCTCCGACCAGCCCCAGCGCCCGCGCCGCGCAGGCGCGCATCTGGCTCGGATACTTGAACCAGAGATAGCGACGCCCGTTGAGCATGCGGGCCAGCAGCTGCGTACCCTTGCTACCGGCGGCGCACGCATAGGCCTCAAAGAAGGCCAACTGTTCCGTTAGATCCCGCTTGCGCAGCTCGTTGCCCTTGACGAGCCCCTCGAGCTGCTGGGCGCCAGGGCTGTACCTCAGCCTCGCTATGCCCTTCGCCGCCGCGACCCGAACCTCGCGACTGTCGTCGGTCAGTGCCTCCATCAGCGGACCGCCGGCCATCGAGGTCCGCAGCGCCACCAGCGCCTCGACCGCTGCGAGCCTCACCTCCTGCTCCGGCCGCTTCAGCAGCCGCGAGATAGGCTCCGCCGTGCCGCCCATCTTCAAGCGCCCGGCGATCTTCGCCGCCTCCGCCGCCACCCGCGGATCCTCCGCGGCGACCAGGCCCGGCATCAGCTTCGGGTTCATCGATGCCAGGCGGTCGAGCGTGGCCAACAGCTGCTCCCGCGCCTCCTTGCGGGCCACCAGGGGCAACGCCTGGATGAGCACGACGATCGCCTGCGGCTTGAGCGCTCCCAGCAGAGTGGCCAGGGCCTCGCTGTTCGGATCGACCGTCCCGTCTTCCAGGATCTTGACGAGCTGCTCCAGCACGATCGGCTCGCTCAGCTCGCCGATGATAGCGTCCACCTCTTCGGTGATCGCCGCCTCGGTCTGCTTCTTGACCGAGATCCCCTTCAGTTCAGCGACGATAAACGACGCCTTGCTGAAGTCGCCTTCAGCGAGCACGCGCGGCAGCATCTGACGCAGGATGTCCACGGCCTCGGCGCGACGCTCCTCATCGCCCAGCTCGTACTGGTCGATGATCGCGATCGTCACATCTTGTTTCACCGGCCGATCCCACTCGCGACCCAGCTCCTGCTGGAGGTGCGCCACGTCGGCCTCGTCCAGGAAGTACAGCGAGGGCTCGAAGTCCTCGCGCAGCGTCGGTGTCTGCAGCTCCGGGGACAACTCCAACTCGGGCAGCGCCGGGAGCGTGTCGTCGGCCTGCGACAGGTCCGGCGTGGGCACCGGCGGCTCATCACCCAGTACGTCGACGTACTCGTAGCGGACGAAACTGAAGTCGCAGTTCCACATCAACGTCAGTAGATCGTCCTCGTCCTCCTTCAGAGTCTTGGAGAGGCGGAGAACGTCGATGAACTGGCGAAGCTCGTCCTCCTCCACGCCCGGCAACAACTCCACCCGCCGGATACCGTCCCTGTAAAGCTGGAAAGCCAGGTTATCCTGACCACCCAGCTTCTCCTTATACACCAGGCTGTCCAGCCAACGGATCTCGCTCTCGTAGACGGTGAAGTTGAGCGACGGAACCCGGTCCCAGATCGCTGATAGGCGCCGCTTGAGGTCCTCGATGAACTGATGCAGGAGTGGGTTACCCTGGACGTACAGCTGCGCAGCGCGGACCGTCTTCACGAAGGCCGTGAGAAACTCCCGCACTTCCACGTCGAGCCCACCGTCCTCCGCAACCGGAACCGCGTCCGTTCCCTGGCCCGCGTCCGATTCGAAATCGGAATCGAAATCCGGCAAACCACCGAGGACGTTCTCGTCCATCACTTCTTCCCTTTCGGCAGCACGCTTTGGATTCTGGAACTCACGCCGACATAGGAAAAGACGCCGTCGAGCAAACGGCCTGCGATGATACTCCTATGACGGCCTGGGACTCGCGGTCAAGGCAGGGGTAGGGGTCCGGACCGACAACCGCCAATAATATAGTGCCTTACCCCCTCTTTCGTCACCTGATCCCTGACTGCCCCCAATCAGGCCCGCTCGCCGCGCCGAGCGAAAGCCGACCCCGCGATCGGACCGCTGAAGCCCAGGATACCCTAACGGGCTCCTGCCCCAGCCTCGCCTTACACAAACAGATACGGCGTCGGGGTTGCGCTTCGGTGCATTTTCGGGTATTGTAGTTTCGGCTCCTGTTCGGGGGGGCCCGCAAAGGCGACGGCACAACGGAGGCGTCATGGCGCTCACGAAGCGGCAGCGAGAGATCCTCGACTTCATCGAGAGCTTCATCCACACGTCAGGGTACTCACCGAGCTTCGAGGAGATCGCCGACTTTTTCGGCTATCGTTCTCTGGCGACGGTGCACGAGCACCTCTCGAACCTCGAGCGCAAAGGT